>JANNMP010000625.1:0-11989 GCA_031398015.1 Burkholderiaceae bacterium | reverse complement strand
CGCGTCGACCGCCCACAGCGCCGGCGCCCGCTCGAGCTGCCAGTGGCCCTCGACGTGGCGGTATGCCGCGGCGTAGACCGCGTCCATGCGGGCGTCCATCGCCACCCACCAGTCGCTGCTGCTGGCTGGCGCGCTGCCGGCCTGCGCCAGTGCGTCATCGGCCACGATCAACAGGCTGTCGATGGCCAGCACCGGTGTGTTGTGGGCCAGCGCCAGGCCCTGCGCCACGGCACAAGCCGTGCGCAGGCCGGTGAACGCGCCGGGCCCCTGGCCGAAGGCCACTGCCTGCACCTGCGGCATGGTGATGCCGGCGTGCGCCAGCAAGTCCATCAGCAGTGGCACCAGCCGGGCCGAGGCCAATGCGCCGCCGGGCTCGTTCACGCACCAGCGGCCGGCGGGCGCCAGCAGCGCGGCGGCCAGGCGGTCGGTGGCGGTGTCCAGCGCCAGCAGGGTGGGTGACATCGCTTGGGTCCTGCCCCCACGCACCGGGTCAGAACGGGTTGTTGACCGCGCGCGAGGTGGCCTGCTGGCCGATCTGCAGGTGGGCGATCGGGCCCAGCAGCCGGTCAGTGGCCCACAGGTAATTGTTTGTCGATGCGCCGGTGACCAAGGTGGAGGTGGCCGCTCTGTCGGTGAGCACGCAGTCTTTGGCGCTGGCGCTGGCGCTGGTGCAGGCGGCGGCCACCACATTGGCCGGCGACGCCAGGAACGAGGTCGGAAAGCGCACCATCGCGGCCACCACATCGTCGGCCAGCACCAGGCCGTAGTTGCGGCCGTCGTAGGCGGTGGCGTCGATGCCCAGGCGCAGCGCGGCGTTGTAGTCGGTGGTCAGTGATGCCAGCAGGGCGGTGGCGCCGGCATCGCCGGTTTTGGCGTTGATGCCATACGGGCTCTTGCCCAGATCAGGCACGGTGACCACCAGGCCACGCGCGCCGGTGGCCAGGATGCGGTTGACGATGGCCGCTGCCGTTTTGCCGCGCTGCACGGCGTCGGCCCTGGCCTGGGCAGCGGTGAGTGTGCCGGCCCGCTTGCGCTCGTACAGCTCGACCACGTCATTGCCGCCGATCAACAGCACCACCAGGTCGGTGGCGCCCAGGCCGGTGATGGCGTTGACCTGCGCGGCCAGGCCGTTGGCGGCGTCGTCCACCTTGGCGCCCACCTGGGCATGCATGAAGGCTTGCGCCGCCTTGGCCGTGGGGTTGCAGGCCTCGAAGGCAAAGGCGTAGAGGGTGGCCAGCTGTTGCACGAAGGTGGGCTGCAACAGACATTTGCCGACGGTGCTGCCGCGCCGGTCATTGATGCCGTGCTTGAAGCCGTCGTTGCTGCCGTCGTTGACCAGCAGGCTGTTCTCGTCGCCCAGCACCAGCAGGCGTGCCGGCTTGAAGGCCTGCACCTGCGAGGTGCCACCACCGCAGGCGCTGAGCAGCGCGGTGGCCACCAGCAGCGGTGCCAGCTGTGGTGCCAACAGCGTTGCCAACACACGGGCGCCGAAGCGGCGGGGGCCACGCAGAACTTGGAGCAAGGTCATCAACAGTCCATCAGCAAGGCACAGCGGGGTTGGTGGGGGCCAACGCTGCCGGCGTGGCGGCGCGGCGCAGGCGGTCGGCAATGCCGTCCCAGGCGGGGCCGTCGGGGGGCTGTTCGACCCAGATTTCGGCGGCACCAGCGTCGTCAAAGCGCCGCAGCACTGCAAACAACGCAAATGCCACGGCGGCGGGGTCGTCGGGCATCTGTTGCCAGCGGCATCCCGCTGCGGCTGCCACCGGCCGCCGCGAATATACCGCCAGCCCCTGGGGCCACGTTGCCGGTTTGTCAAGCGCTGCCGCCAGCGCAGCGCTGGGCCACAGGCGCAGCCGCGCGCGCGGTGCGTAATGCGATGCCAGCGTGCCGGGCGCACGTGGCGCCTGGGCATCGGCATCGTGCAGCGGCTGCCCCAGCGCAGCCTGCAGCGCGCTGCGGGTCAACACACCGGGGCGCAGCAGCACCGGCACGCCGCGGCTGCAATCGACGATGGCCGATTCGATGCCCAGGGCGCAGTCGCCGCCGTCCAGCACCAGCAGCGCGGGCCCGAACTCGGCCAGCACATGCGCGGCGGTGGTGGGGCTGATGCGGCCAAAGCGGTTGGCACTCGGCGCCGCCACACCTGCCACGCCCAGCATGGCCGAGCGCCGCAGCAACGCCTGGGCGATCGGGTGCGCCGGGCAGCGCAGGCCGATGCTGGCCTGGCCCGCAGCGGCAGCGGCGGCCACACCGGCGCGGCGCGGCACGATCACCGTCACCGGGCCGGGCCAGAAGGCCTGCACCAGGCGCAGCGCGGGCTCGGGCAGGCGGTCGGCAAAAACCGCCGCGCTGGCCAGGTCGGCCACATGCACGATCAGCGGGTGGCCGGCCGGCCGGCCCTTGGCCTGGAAGATGGCGGCCACCGCAGCGTCATCGTCGGCGCGTGCGCCCAGGCCGTACACCGTCTCGGTGGGCATGGCCACCAGGCCGCCGTCGGCCAGGCGCTGGGCGGCGGCAGTGATGGACTGCGCATTGGCGCCGTCGAGCACAGGCATCGGCGTCACGACGGCGTCAGAACGCCGGCAGGCCGAGCAGACCAGCGGCGGCCAGCGCGGTGGCGCGGGCCTCGGCGGCGGTGGCAGCGGTGACGGTCAGGTGGCCCATCTTGCGGCCGGGCCGGGGGCTGGCCTTGCCGTAAAGATGCAGGTGCACACCGGGCAGCGCCAGCACGCTGGCCCACGGCGGCTGGCGCTGCGCGCCGTCGGCGCTGAACCACAGCTCACCCAGCAGGTTCAGCATCACCGCTGCCGAATGCTGGCGCGGGCTGACCAGCGGCAGCCCGCACAGTGCGCGCACCTGCAGGCCGAACTGGCTGACATCAGCGCCATCGATCGACCAGTGGCCTGAGTTGTGCGGGCGCGGCGCCATCTCGTTGGCCACCAGGCTGCCGTCCTGCAACACGAAGAACTCCACACACAGCACGCCGATGTAGCCCAGGTCGTCGGCGAGTTTGATCGCGGCCGCGCCGGCCTGCTGCTGCAGCGCGGGCGCCACATCGGGCGCGGGCACCTGGGTGACGGCGAGGATGCCGCTGCGGTGCAGGTTCTGCTGCACCGGCAACTGCACCACCTGGCCGGCGCCATTGCGCGCCACCACCACGCTGAGTTCCAGCGCCAGCGGCAATTGCTGCTCCAGCACGCAGGGCACTTGGCCCAGTTGCTGCCAGGCGGCGGCCAGTGCGGCGTGGTCGGCCACGGGCAACTGGCCCTTGCCGTCGTAGCCCAGGCGGGCGGTCTTCAGGATGCCCGGCAGCAGTGCGCCGGGCACGTCGGCCAGTCGCTGGGCGGTGTCGATCAGCGCATGCGGCGCGCAGGCCACGCCGCTGCGGCGGAACTGGGCCTTTTCAGCGCCACGGTCCTGGCAGATGGCCACTGCGTCGGCCAGCGGTGCCACCGGCCGCTGCGCGCCCAGGGCGGCCAGCGCGCCGGCCGGCACGTTCTCGAACTCCATGGTGATGGCCGCGCAGCGCTGCACCAGCTCGGCCAGGCCATGTTCGTCCAGGTAATCGGCGGCGATGTGGTGGTGCGCCACCAGCCCGGCGGGCGAGCCGGGGTCGGGGTCGAGCACGGCGGTGGCATAACCCATGGCCTGGGCGGCCTGCACGAACATGCGGCCCAGTTGGCCGCCGCCCATCACGCCGAGGGTGGCGCCGGGTTGGATGGGCCCGGCCATCACGTCAGCTCAGCCGACATGGCCGTGGCCGCGTCAGTCTGTCGGGCGCGGAACGTCTGCAGCTTGTCGCGCAACGCGGCATCGCCGGTCGCCAGCATCGCCACCACAAACAGCGCCGCATTGGCCGCGCCGGCCGCGCCGATGGCAAAGGTGGCCACTGGCACGCCCTTGGGCATCATCACGATCGAGTGCAGCGAATCCACCCCCGACAAGTGCTTGCTGGCCACCGGCACACCCAGCACCGGCACACAGGTCTTGGCCGCCAGCATGCCAGGCAGGTGCGCGGCGCCGCCAGCCCCGGCGATGATGGCCACCAGGCCACGCCCGGCGGCAGCCTCGGCATAGGCAAACATCGCGTCGGGCATGCGGTGGGCCGACACCACCCGGCATTCATGGCCGACACCAAACTCGGCGAGAATCTGCGCGGCTTGGCGCATCGTCTCCCAGTCGCTGGACGAGCCCATCAGCACACCGACCTGCACTGCCTGCGGGGCTGCTGTGGCGGCCGGCACGGTGGGCTCGGCGGTGGGTGTGTCGGCTCTGGCGGTCACGTCAGTCTGGGCGGCAACAAGCGCCGCAAGTGCAACAACATTGAATTGTAGGTGGCCGCCCCCAGGTGCTGCCGCTTGCTTCCAACCACCCCCAGCCGGGCGCAGCCATGAGCGACATCACGATCCAGAACTTCGAGTCCGACCTGATCCAGGCGTCGATGCAGCAGCCGGTGCTGCTCGACATCTGGGCGCCCTGGTGCGGCCCCTGCCGCACGCTGGGCCCGCTGCTGGAGAAAGTGGAGGCCGCCTACGCCGGCCGCTTCGTGTTGGCCAAGTTGAACAGCGACGACCAGCCCGAAATCTCGGCGCAGCTGAGCCAGGCCTTCGGCGTGCGCTCGATCCCGTTCTGCGTGTTGTTCAAGGGCGGCCAGCCGGTCGACGGTTTTGTCGGCGCCATCCCCGAGGCGCAGATCCGCGAGTTTCTTGACCGCCATGTGCCCAGCGCCGAAGCGCTGGAGGCCCAGGAAGACACCGCCGAAGCCGAGGCGCTGGAGGCCGACGGCGACCTCGGTGCCGCGCTGGCCAAGCTGCAGCAGGCGGTGGCGGTCGACCCTGCCAACGACGCCGCCCGTTGCGACTACATCAAATTGCTGGTCGAGACTGGCCAGGTGGCAATGGCGCGTGCAGCCTGGGAGCCGGTGGCGTCGAAGGCCATCGTCGACGGCCGCATCGCCGCACTGGGCCTGTGGCTGAACGCCTGCGAGACGCTGCCCGGCGCGCGCAGCGCGGCGCAATTGGACGCGGCGATTGCCAGCAACCGGCGCGATTTCGACGCGCGCTATGAACTGGCGCAGCGGCTGATGGCCAGCGGCCAGTTCACCGACGCGATGGACGCGCTGCTGGAGATCGTGATGCGTGACAAGGCCTGGAACGGCGAGCTGGCACGCAAGACCTATGTCGCCATCCTGGAACTGATGCGCAAGCCCCAGCCCAAGGCGGCCCCCGGCGCCGAAAAGGCCAAGGGCGCGCTGGAGTTGACCGGCCATGCGGCGGTGGCGCCCAGCGACCCGGTGCTCGACCAGTACCGGCGCAAGCTCAGCATGGCGCTGTTCTGAGCGGCCCCGTGCCGGCCGCTGCCAGCCAGCGCCACCCCCCACCTACAATGCTGGGTTCGGCCGCCCGCGGGCCCGGCCTCCGCAGAGGCCTCCGCAACAACATCCGCAACAGCCTCCGCAACAACCCCCGCAACAACCTCCGCAGCTAGGACCATTGACGTGTTCATCTCCAACGCCTTCGCCCAAACCGCGCCCGCTGCTGCTGTCGGCGGCGCCGAATCGATGTTCGGCTCGCTTGGCCAGCTGCTGCCGCTGGTGCTGATGTTCGTGGTGCTGTACTTCATCATGATCCGCCCGCAGATGAAGCGGCAGAAAGAGCACAAGGCCATGATCGACGCGCTGGCCAAGGGCGACGAGGTGGTGGTGGCCGGTGGCGTGATCGGCCGCGTGGCCAAGATGGGCGAGACCATGCTCAATGTCGAGGTGGCCAACGGCGTGGAGCTGCAGGTGCAGCGCTCGGCAGTGGTGCAGGTGCTGCCCAAGGGCACGTTCGGCAAGTGATGTCTGGCACGTGACGTTCGGCAAGCGATCTTCGGCCCCTGAGCAACCCGCGCGATGAACCGCTACCCCTGGTGGAAATACCTGATCCTCGGCATTGCGCTGCTGGTCGGCCTGGTCTACACCCTGCCCAACCTGTATGGCGAGGCGCCGGCGGTGCAGGTGGCCAGCGCCAAGGCCACGCTGAAGATCGACGCCGGCTTGGTGCCGCGCATCAACCAGGTGCTCGAGGCGGCCAGCCTGAAGCCCGACTTCGTGCAGTTCGAGGGCAATTCGGTCAAGGCGCGGTTTCGCAGCACCGATGAACAGCTCAAGGCCAAGGACGCCATCAGCAAGGCGCTGAACCCCGACGCGGCCAACCCGGCCTACATCGTGGCGCTGAACCTGCTGAGCCGCTCACCCGCCTGGCTGACCAGCCTGCATGCGCTGCCGATGTACCTGGGCCTGGACTTGCGCGGTGGTGTTCACTTCCTGATGCAGGTGGACATGAAGGCGGCGCTGACCAAGAAGGCCGAAGCCGTGACCGGCGACATCCGCACGCTGCTGCGTGACAAGAACATCCGCCATGCCGGCATCAGCCGTGACGGCAACCTGGTGGTGTTGCGCTTTCGTGAGCAGGCGGTGATGACCCAGGCGCGCAACCTGCTGGCTGACCAGCTGCCTGACCTGGACTGGACCGAAACGCCCGACGGCAGTGATTTCCGCCTCACCGGTGCGCTCAAGCCGGCTGCGGGCAAGGCGGTGCAAGACGCCGCCGTCAAGCAGAACATCACCACGCTGCACAACCGGGTCAATGAGCTGGGCGTGTCCGAGCCGGTGATCCAGCAGCAGGGCGCCGACCGGGTGATGGTGCAGCTGCCCGGCGTGCAGGACACCGCCAAGGCCAAGGACATCATCGGCCGCACCGCCACGCTGGAGGTGCGCCTGGTCAACACCAGCACCGAGGCACTCGCCGCACTCAGCGGCGGTGGCCCGGTGCCGTTCGGCAGCGAGCGTTACCTGGAGAAAGACGGCGCGCCGATCATCGTTTTCCGCCAGGTCATCCTGACCGGCGAGAACCTGACCGACGCCCAGCCCGGCTTCTCGGGCGACAACCAGAGCGAGCCGGCGGTGCACCTGACGCTGGACGCCAAGGGCGCACGCATCTTCCGTGACGTGACGCGCGAGAACATCAACAAGCGCATGGCCATCCTGTTGTTCGAAAAGGGCAAGGGCGAGGTGGTCACCGCGCCGGTGATCCGCAGTGAAATCGGCGGCGGCCGGGTGCAGATCAGCGGCCAGATGAGCACCACCGAGGCCGCCGACACCGCGCTGCTGCTGCGCGCCGGCAGCCTGGCCGCGCCGATGGAGATCATCGAAGAGCGCGCCATCGGCCCCACACTGGGGGCAGAGAACATCGCCAAGGGCTTTGCCAGCGTGGGCTATGGCTTTGCGGCGATCGCGGTGTTCATGTGCGCCTACTACTTGCTGTTTGGCGTGTTCAGCACCATCGCGCTGGCCTTCAACCTGCTGCTGTTGGTGGCGGTGCTGTCGATGCTGCAAGCCACGTTGACGCTGCCCGGCATGGCCGCGATTGCGCTGACCCTGGGCATGGCCATCGACGCCAACGTGCTGATCAACGAGCGCGTGCGTGAAGAGCTGCGCGGCGGCGCCAGCGCGCAGGCGGCGATCAACACCGGCTACGAGAAGGCCTTTGCCACCATCCTGGACAGCAACATCACCACGTTGATCGCCGGCCTGGCGCTGCTGACTTTCGGCTCGGGCTTCGTCAAGGGCTTTGCGGTGGTGCACTGCCTGGGCATCCTGACCAGCATGTTTTCGGCAGTGATGTTCTCGCGCGGCCTGGTCAACCTCTGGTATGGCGGCAAGAAGCGCCTGAAGAGCGTGTCGATCGGCCAGGTCTGGCGGCCTGATGGCAGCAAGCCACCGGCGGTGATCGACGACGAGCCGGCCGCCAAGGCCTGAAGCGGAGCACTCAGCATGGAGTTTTTCCGCATCCGCCGCGACATCCCGTTCATGCGGCATGCGCTGGTGTTCAACATCATCTCGTTCGTCACCTTTGCGCTGGCGGTGTTCTTCCTCGTCACGCGGGGCCTGCACCTGTCGATCGAATTCACCGGCGGCACCGTGCTGGAGGTGGAATACGCCCAGTCGGCTGACCTCGAGAAAACCCGGGCCACGGTCGAGGCGATGGGCTTTGGCGAGGTACAGGTGCAGAACTTCGGCACCTCGCGTGACGTGCTGGTGCGCTTGCCGGTGCGCGCCGATGTCAAGCAGTCCGAAGTGGCCAGCCTGGTGTTCGGCAAACTGTGCGCGGCTGAAGGCGGCCAGGCCGGCACCCAGGCCTTCACCACGCCGCAGGGGGAGCAGGGCACCCGGCCCAGTTGCAGCAAGGCCGGCGGCATTGAGCCGCTGAAGCTGTCGCGCACCGAGTTCGTCGGCCCGGCGGTGGGCAGTGAGCTGGCCAGCGACGGCCTGAAGGCGCTGGCCTTCGTGGTCATCGGCATCGTGTTGTACCTGGCTTTCCGCTTCGAATGGAAGTTCGGCGTCGCCGGCATAATCGCCAACCTGCACGACGTGGTCATCATCCTGGGCTTCTTCGCCTTCTTCCAGTGGGAGTTCTCGCTGGCGGTGCTGGCGGCGGTGCTGGCGGTGCTGGGTTATTCGGTCAATGAGTCGGTGGTGATCTTCGACCGCGTGCGCGAGGCCTTCCGCAAGTACCGCAAGCTGAACACGGCGCAGGTGATCGACCACGCCATCACCAGCACCATCAGCCGCACCGTGATCACCCACGGCTCCACACAGTTGATGGTGTTGTCGATGCTGCTGTTCGGTGGCCCGACGCTGCATTATTTTGCGGTGGCGCTGACCATCGGCATCCTGTTCGGCATCTATTCCTCGGTGTTCGTGGCTGCGGCCATTGCGATGTGGCTGGGCGTCAAGCGCGAGGACCTGGTCAAGACCTCGGGCAAGGAACACGACCCCAACGATCCCAACGCCGGTGCCGTGGTGTAGATTGGGCTGACGCCGCCACTGCACCCGCGACCGAGCCACCCCCCACCCCGCCATGGCGACCGCCGCAGACCCCGCCCAATTGGCCAGCCAGGCGCGGCGCCGGTATGTCGACATGCTGCTCAAGGGCCTGCCTGCGCTGGTGGCACGCCTGGGCCATGGCGCGCGCGAGCTGCTGGACAAGCCCGCCGAGTACGCCGTCGGCCAGCGCCGCCGCGACTTGGTGCAGGCCCTGATCAAACATTCCGGCGCCTGGCATGGTGCGATGTCGCATGGCCTGCGCCACCTGCTGCAGCATGGCGTCACCGCGTCGCTGCCGTCGGATCTGCCGGCACCAGGTGCTGCTGGCGGCTTGTCGCTGGTCGACAACGACGTGATCGAGCGCGAGATCCTCACCTCACGCCTGGCGCTGGCCATCATGGACCGCGCCGGCTGGGAGTTCACCGACCTGCGCTCGCGCATGGCCATGCTGGAGCGGCGCGGCGAGTTGGACACCCACGACATGCTGCGCGCCCATGTGCTGGCCAGGGTGGTGCTGGACGGCTGGCGCAGCGCCGGCCTGAGCGCCGACGACTGGCGCGAAGCCCAGCCGATCTTGCACGATGATTTTTCCGCCTTGACCGAAGAGGCGTACCACGAGACCAACCGCTGGTTGGTCGAGCACAAGGTGATGGCCGATGTCGATTTGCGGCAGTCGATCCGCCGCACCTTCGAAGGCAACACCGGCCTGGGCGGCGCCACTGGCCAGGCACCATTGCGCCCGGGCCAGCCGGCGCGCCAAGCCACGCCGCGTGGCCAGGCCTGGGGCACGGCATCGTCAGGTTTCGTGGCCACCGACGGCCCCGGCCCTGCCGCGAGCGGGCCGTACAACACGGGGTCTCACATCACGGGGTCTCACAACACCGGGCCCTACAACACCGGGCCGTACACCACCGGCACCTACCCTGCGGGCAGCCAGGGCCAGCCTGGCGGCCCCGGCCGCGCTGCACCGGGCCGCGCCAGTGGGCCGGCGCCGCGCTTGCAGCCCAATGCTGCTGCGGGCACTGGCGCCCAGGCCGCTGCCCGTGCGGCGGCATCAGTGGGCGACGAAACCCGCATGATGACCCGCGCCGCGCCATTGGGCCGGGGCAGTGACCATGCCGAGGCCGTGCTGGGCCGGCTCAACCGACTGGTGGGCCGCCACTTGCCCGGCTTTGCCGACACGGCGCATGCCCGGCCGGTGACCGACGCGCTGTCAACAGCCATCAACAACGCCCAGCAGAACCTGCGGCGGCGCTTCACGCCACCGGCGGGCGCCGGTGTGGCCGGCGCGGCAGCGGGTGCGGCGCATGCCGCCACCCTGCTCACCGGGCCGATGCTGCTCGAAGAGCTGCAGCAGGGCAAACAGGCGCTGAAGCAGGCGGCCAGCACGCCGGCCGAGCGCGCCACCATCGAGATCGTGGCGATGATGTTCCAGAGCATCCTCACCGAAGACCGCATCCCCGCCGCGATGCGGGTGTGGTTCGCGCGGCTGCAGATGCCGGTGTTGCGGGTGGCGGTGAGCGAGCCTGATTTTTTCGCCAATCTCGAGCACCCGGCGCGCCGCCTGATCGACCGCATGGGCGCCTGCGTGATGGGCCTGGACAGTGCCAGCCGCAATGTCGGTGATGCGCTGGAGAAGGAAATCAAGCGCGTGGTGCAGGTGGTCGAGGCCTACCCCGACACCGGCCGGCGCGTGTTCCAGACTGTGCTGGGCGAGTTCGAGAAGTTTCTGGAGCATTACTTCAAGAACGAGAACGAGGCCTCGCGGCGGGGTGTGTCGCTGGCCCAGCAGGTGGAGCAGCGCGAGACGCTGGCGATCCAGTACACCATCGAGCTGCGCCGCATGCTCAATGAGGTGCCGGTGCAAGAAGGTGTGCGCCAGTTCCTGTTCCAGGTCTGGGCTGATGTGCTGGCCACGTCGGCTGTGCGTTATGGCGGCCAGAGCGCCGAGACCAAGACCATGAAGCGCGCTGCGGCTGACCTGATCTGGTCGGCCAGCGCCAAGGTCACGCGCGAGGAGCGCGCCGAGGTCATCCGCCGCCTGCCGCCGCTGCTCAAGCGCCTGCGCGAGGGCATGGCCTCGGCCAACATGGCGCAAGAGCGGCAGGAAGAGCGCCTGAACGCGCTGAACAACGCGCTGGCGGCGGCCTTCACCGCCAAGGCGGCGGTGATCCCGAACGACCGGCTGCAAGACCTGATGGAGCGGCTGGAGTCGATCGAAGAATTGCTGCCCGGCGCCGAAGACATCGAGATCGATGAATCGCTGGTGCTCGACCTGTCGGGCCATGAAAGCAGCGAGCTGGAAGTGGTGGCCGATGGCGGCAGTCTGCCCACCGCGCCGATGATCGCCTGGTCACGCGAGCTGCTGGTGGGCAGCTGGTACACGCTGGACTACCGCGGCCGGCATGAAACCGTGCAACTGGCCTGGCACGGCATGCGCCGCCAGCTGTCGTTGTTCGTGACCGCTGGCGGGCGTTGTGTGCTGTTCCAGCAGCAGCGGCTGGCGGCTTTCCTGCAGGCTGGCCTGCTGCTGCCGGCGCAAGACGAAGCGCTGACGGTGAAGGCCACGCGCAATGCGCTGGCCAAGCTGGACGCCGACCCGTCGAAACTGATGAATTGACGGCACCCGGTGGCGGGATACCGCCACCACCCGCCAAGCGGGTCACCGGCCGGCATCTGAGTGCCCCAACGCCGGCCGGCGCCGGCCGCGTCCCCCACGGGGATCGAGGAAAGTGGCAAAGCCACATGTCCTTGAGAGCATCCCAGGCGCCTGGCGGCACCCGGCGTTCGCGGAGAAACAGCGTTCGCCTGCGGCACGGCACGCGCCCTCGCAGGATGTCTGCATGCCGAGACTGTGGCGGCAAGGCCGAGGCCGCGGGGCCGTGCGGAGCTTGGCACGCGAACACACGACGGGGCAGTGTGCTGTGGGTGCGGTTGCCGCCGCGCCTCGCGTGCCAAGCCCCGCCCGGCCCCACAACCTCGACCTTGCAGTCGTGCTGCTGCGCACTGCTTGCAGGCGCATGCCGCCGTGGCGCGCTGCGGCTGGCGGCAAGTCAGTTGGGGGTTCAGTTCGCCGAAGTCCACACCTGCTTGCACAAGGTCGAGGTCGTGGGGTCGGGC
>JANNMP010000589.1:0-2341 GCA_031398015.1 Burkholderiaceae bacterium | reverse complement strand
GGCTTGCGCAGGCGCTTGAACTGCTTGGGGTGGGCGTAGCCACCGGCCCGACGCCGCAGCGTCTTGCCTCCTTTGGCATAGGTCTGCTTGCAGCTGATGCCGGCGCGCTTGGCCGCGCTCACAACCTTTTGGCGGGCGATTTCCAGCAGGCGACTGTCCACCGGGTGGGCAATGGCCTTGGACTGCACGGTCGAGTCGACGATCACGCGCTCCAGATCGGCAGGCAGCACCGCCTTGATCTGCACGGCGCAGTCGATGGTGGCCTTGAACAACAGCTCGATGCCGTCCTCACCCATCAGGCGCCGGAGGCTTGATGTCCGGGCTCGCCCACGGCCTCGCAGCGCTCGGCCGCTTCGCCAGGCATCAAGCCTCCTCAGGAGGCTTGATGTCCGGGCTCAGCCACGTGGGTGGTGTGTCGCATGCAGGGCGCGCAGCCGCTCACGCGCCACATGGGTGTAGATGGTGGTGGTGGCAATGTCGGCATGGCCCAGCAGCAATTGCACCGCGCGCAGGTCGGCGCCATGGTTGAGCAAATGGGTGGCAAAGGCATGGCGCAGCGTGTGCGGTGACAGCGGCGTGTGCATGCCGGCCACCGCCGCATGGCGCTTGACCAGGGCCCAGAACATCTGCCGTGTCATGGCCGCGCCGCGCGCGGTGACGAACAGTGCATCACAACGCTGGCCACCCAGGATGGCGTTGCGGGCCTCGGCCAGGTAGCGCTCGATCCAGTCCTGCGCCTGGGCGCCAAAGGGCACCAGCCGCTCCTTGCTGCCCTTGCCCACCACCCGCAGCACACCCTCACGCAGGCCCACGCGCACGCTGGCGATGCCCACCAGCTCACTGACCCGCAGGCCGCTGGCGTACAGCAGCTCCAGCATGGCGCGGTCACGCAGGCCCAAGGGTGTGCTGGTGTCAGGCGCGTTGAGCAGGGCCTCGACCTGCGCTTCACTCAGCAGCTTGGGCACACGCAGCGGCTGGCGTGCGCTGGCCAGGCGCAGCGTTGCGTCAGCCGCGACCAGGCGTTCACGCAAGGCCCAGCGGAAAAAGCGCTTGAACACCGTGAGCCGGCGGTTGGCGCTGGCCGCCCGGCTGCCGGGGTGGCGGTGGGCGATGTAGCCCAGCAAGTCGGCTTCGGTGCTGCTGGCGATGCTGCGGCCGCTGCCGTCGGCCAGCCAGTGGGCATACAGCGTCAGGTCACGCCGGTAGGCGTCCAGCGTCAGCGGCGCCAGGCCGTCTTCGAGCCACAACGCATCGACAAAGCGCTTGATCAGCGCCCGGCTGGGCGCGGGCAGCGCCAGCGCGGCGTCGTCGGTGGCCATCACAGCGCGCGGCCTGGCGGCCTCAATCGAGCTTGAGCTTCTGCGTCTCGACCAGTTTCTTGTAGACCTCGAACTCGGCAGCGATCTGGGCCGCAAACTCGGCCGGCGCATTGGCCACCACAAACGACCCCGTGCCCTCGATGCGGGCCTTGACCTCGGGCAGGGCCACGGTGGCCTTCACCGCTGCATGCACCTTGTCGACCACGTCCTTGGGCAGGCCCTTGGGGCCGTAGATGCCGTAGTAGGCCATGCGGTTCACCGGCGCCAACCCCACCTCGGCAAAGGTGGGCACGTTGGGCAGTTGGCTCAGGCGCTGCGGTGCGGCCACCACGATGGGCACCAGCCGGCCGTCCTTGATGAACGGCATTGCCGAGGGCATGTTGTCGAAAATGATCGGCACCTGGCCGGCCACGGTGTCGTTCAGCGCCGGGCCGGCGCCGCGGTAGGGGATGTGGGTGACGAAGGTGCCCGACAGGTTCTTGTACAGCTCCATCTGCAAGTGGCCGATGCCGCCGGTGCCCGAGCTGGCGTAGCTGTATTTGCCGGGGTTCTTCTTCAGCTCAGCGACAAAGCCCTTGTAGTCCTTGGCCGGGAACGACGGGTGCACCGCAATCACGTTGGGTGTGGCCGCCACGTTGGTGATCGGCGTGAAATCGGTGATCGGGTTGTAGGGGATCTTCGGGTTGATCGCCGGGTTGGCTGCCGTGGTGGACACGGTGGCCATGCCCAGCGCGTAGCCGTCGGGCGTGGCCTTGGCGGTCTCGTTGGCGCCGATCGAGCCACCGCCGCCGGCCTTGTTCTCGACGATCAGTGTCTGGCCCAGCGCCGGGCCGATCTTGTCGGCCAGCACCCGGGCAATGATGTCGGTGGTGCCACCGGGCGCAAACGGCACCACCAGGCGCACCGGCTTGTTGGGGTAGGGCTGGGCCCAGGCGGCCAGCGGCGCGGCGGCCAGGGCCAACAAGATGCTGGACCGCTTCAAGGTGTGGGTGAACGACATCATGCCGGTGTGTCTCCAAGTG
>JANNMP010000577.1:0-2332 GCA_031398015.1 Burkholderiaceae bacterium | reverse complement strand
CAACGCCATCCGGCTGCTGGGCCAATGGCCGGCGGCCTGGCTGGCCGGCCTGGGCACACCCTGGAACACCTTGCAGCTCGGCGGCCAGTTGCAGCTGTCAGCCGGCGCGCTGCAACTGCAGTCGGAGGCCGGCAAGCTGCGCCTGGCAGGCGACATGCAGTTGCAGCTGCGCAGTGCGTCGTCGCGGCTGTCGTCGCTGCCCATGCTGGGCAGCTGGCAGCTGCTGGTGCAGGGCGGTGCGCGCAGCGGCGACGCCACCCGGCTGCGCCTGTCCACCGAGCAAGGCCCGCTGCAGCTGACCGGCGACGGCCTGTGGACCGGCGCGGGGCTGCGGTTTTCGGGCGTGGCGCAGGCCACCGACGGCCAGGAAAGCGCGCTGGCCAACCTGCTCAACATCATCGGCCGGCGCCAGGGCGCGCTGTCCGTCATTTCAATCGGATGACCGCCATGACCCATCGCCCGCCAAAGGCCCCCGCAGCGCGGATGCTGCTGCCGCGTGTGCTTCCTTGTCTGCTGGCACTGCTGCTGGCCGGCGGCCCGCTGCAAGCGCAGGACGCGCCCAAGAACAGCAGCCCCCGGCGCGCCGGCAGCGGCATGAGCGGCAGCACGCCGGTGACGGTGAATTTCGTCAACGCCGACATCGAGGCAGTGAGCCGGGCCATGGCCGCGATGGTCAACCAGCAGATCCTGGTCGACCCGCGGGTCAAGGGCGTGATCACGGTCTACAGCGAGCAGGCGATCCCCGTGCGCGACGCCTGGCTGCAGTACCTGGCAGCGCTGCGGGGCCTGGGCTTCACCGTGGTCGAGACCGCCGGGCTGCTGAAAGTGCTGCCCGAGCCCGACGCCAAGCTGCAAGCGGGCACGGTCAGCGTGGGCAGCACCAGCCTGCGCGGTGACCAGGTCATCACCCAAATTTTCCGCCTCAGCCATGAGAACCCGAACAACCTGGTGGCGGTGCTGCGCCCGCTGATCAGCCCCAACAACACCATCAATGCCAACCCGGGCAACAGCACGCTGGTGATCACCGATTACGCCGACAACCTGACGCGCATCGGCAAGATCATCGCCGCGCTCGACCAGCCCGCCAGCACCGATGTGGAAGTGGTGGTGCTGCAGCACGCCATTGCATCGGACCTGGCCACGCTGGTGCAGAAGCTGGGCGACGGCAGCGGTGCGGCCAACGTGCCCGGCCTGCCCGGCGTTGCTGCGGGCGTGTCGGTGCTGGCCGATGCACGCAGCAACACCTTGATCGTGCGCGCCTCCAACCCGGCGCGCCTGGCCAGCGTGCGTGCGCTGATCGAGCGGCTGGACAAACCCGGCGTGGGCGGCCCGGCCGGCATGATCCATGTGGTGTACCTGAAGAATGCCGACGCCACCAAGCTGGCATCGGTGTTGCGCGCGGCCTTTGGCGGCGGTGGTGGCAGCACCGGCGGCGGCGGCTTCAGCAGCGGCCTGGGCAGCGTCACCACGCCCGGCGCTGCTGCCGGCATTGGCGGCAGCGGCGCCGGCAGCGCCGTGGCCACCACACCGGTGTCGCAATCGGCGCAGCCGTCCACCGGCGGCTTCATCCAGGCCGACCCGGCCACCAACTCATTGGTGATCACTGCCGCCGAGCCGCTGTACCGGCAGATTCGGTCGGTGATCGACCAGCTCGACGGCCGCCGGGCGCAGGTGTTTGTCGAGTCACTGATCGTCGAGATGGACGCCAACAAGGCCGCTGAGCTGGGCTTCCAGTGGCAAGGGCTGATCGGCAGCAGCGGCGACCGTTTCGGCCTGGCCGCCGGCACCAATTTCGGCAGCAGCGGCAACAACATCCTGAACCTGTCGGTGTCAGGCGCGGCCGGCACCACCACCGCGCTGCCGGGCAACGGCCTGAACCTGGGTCTGCTGCAGCGGGTGAACGGCGTCTACACCCTGGGCGCGCTGGCGCGCTTTCTGGAGCGGGTGAGCGGCACCAACATCCTGTCCACACCCAACCTGGTGGCGCTGGACAACGAAGAAGCCAAGATCGTGGTTGGCCAGAACGTGCCGTTTGTCACCGGCAGCTTCACCAACACCGGTGGTGGTGGTGGCGCGTCGGTGAACCCGTTCCAGACGGTGGAGCGCAAGGACGTGGGCCTGACGCTGAAGATCAAGCCACAGATCGGTGAGGGCGGCGTCATCCGCATGACGGTGTTCCAGGAGAACTCCAGCGTGGTCGGCAGCAGCGTGACCAACACCAACGGCCCCACCACCAACAAGAACTCGCTGGAGACCACCATCGTCGCCGACGACGGCCAGATCATGGTGCTGGGCGGCCAGCTGAAAGAGGAATACACCGACGGCGAAAACA
>JANNMP010000567.1:0-2640 GCA_031398015.1 Burkholderiaceae bacterium | reverse complement strand
CGGCTGGACTCGCGCGCGATCAGCCTGGGCACCGGCACCACCACCGTGGGCGTGCCGCCGGCCAGCAGCTGCAGCATGGCGATGGCAGCCAGCCGGCCCATCTCGTAGGCCGGCTGGTGCACTGTGCTCATCGGTGGCAGCGAATACATCGACGTCGGCAGGTCGTCGAAGCCGACCAGTGACACATCCTCTGGCACCCGAAGTGAGCGGCGATGCAGCCCCAACGCCGCGCCGCAGGCCATCTGGTCATTGGCGGCAAAGATGGCGCTGAACTGCTGCCGGCTCTCCATCAGCCTGTCAACGGCCAGCAGGCCGCTGACCTCGTGGTATTCGCCCGGCACCACCAGCGCCGGGTCATAGGCAATGCCGGCATCCTGCAGCGCCTGGCGGTAGCCGCGGTGGCGGTCGTTGGCATCGGGGTGGTTGCCGTCACCGGCAATGAAGGCGATGCGCCGGTGGCCCAGCTCCACCAGGTGGCGGGTGGCCAGCCGGCCGCCCTCAAAGTTGTCGAAGCTCAGCGAGAACAGCCCCGGCGCCTTCAGCGTGCGGCCGGTGGCCACGATCGGCAGCTGCCTGGCATGCGCTTTCAGCGCGGCGTCGGTCAGGCGGCCGGTGAGCACGATGATGCCGTCCACCCGGCGTGAGCGCAGCACGTCGATGCAGCGAGCCTCGGCCACCGCGTTCCAGTGGCCGCTGACAAACAGCGGGCTGTAGCCGGCTGGGTCGAGTTCGTCTTCAATGCCACGCAGCGCGGCGCCGTAGAACGGGCTGTCGATGGCCTGGGTGACCACGCCCACGCTCAGCGTGCGGCCACCGGCCAGGCCACGCGCCACCGGGTTGGGCACAAAGCCCAGGCGGGCAATGGCGTCGTCCACCGCCTGCTTCTTCAGGCCGCTGACCACCGCCGTGCCGTTGAGGATGCGCGAGACCGTGCTGGGCGACACACCCGCCGCCTGGGCCACCATCTCCAGCGTGATCGGTGCCGCGCCCTCGGCGCTGGCGCCGCTGCCATCGCGCGCTTTGCTGCTGCGTGTGGCCTTCATCGGCGTTTGCTGCGTTCCATCGGCTGGCAGTGTATGTCGCGGCCCGGCACGAACCGGGGTGCGATCATGCGCCGCCCTCACCCGCCCCGACGCCGCCAGACACCCCATGCGCACCAGTGCCAGACAGCGCCCGCAACAGCGGGTGTACAGCGCGTTTTTTCTCTATGCCATGGCCATCGGCGGCATCTTCCCCAGGCTGGGCGACATCCAGCAGGCGCTGGGCCTGAGCGAGCGGGTGCTGGGCCTGGCACTGATCGGCACCGCCACCGGCACCCTCGTGTCACTGACGTTCGCCAGCCGCTGGCTGGAGCGGCTGGGCCACCGCACTGTGCTGCTGGGCGGCATCCCGATGATCGCCGCTGTCTACGCGCTGGCCAGCCATGCCAGCGGGCCGCTGGCGCTGTACCTGCTGCTGGTGCCGGCGGGACTGTGCATCGGCGCGGTGGAGATCGTCGTCAACCTGGAAGCCGACCGGGTGGAGCACCAACTGGGCCAGCGCATCATGGGCCGCGCCCATGCGTTCTGGAGCATCGGCTTCTTCGGCGCCGGACTGCTGGGCGCGGCCGTGGCCCAGCTGGGCATGCCGGTGCATTGGCACCTGCTGGGCATGGTGGGGTTGATCGCGGCGGGCTGCGTCTGGCTGCTGCGCGGCTTCGCGGCAGCCGGGCACCGGCCCGACAGCCATGCCGGCGCCGCGCCGCATGGGGCCCGGCCCACCCGCCACACGCTGGTGCTGGTGGCCGCCACGCTGGCGGCCATGGTGCTCGAAGGTGCCGGCGCCGAATGGTCGGCGATCTACATGCGCGACGTCTTTGCGGCCACGCCGTTCACCGCCGGCGCGGCGGTGGCCATCGGCGCCGGCGCGCAAGCCGCCGCACGCTGGGTGGCCGATGGTTTTGTCGAGCGCCACGGCCCGCTGCGGGTGGCGCGCACGCTGCAGGCGCTGCTGGGCGTGGGCGCGGCGCTGGTGTTGCTGGCGCCGCACCCGGCGCTGGCGCTGCTGGGCTTCGGCTTGATCGGCGTGGGCAGCAGCGCGATGTTTCCGCTGGCGATGTCGGCCGCCGCCCAGGCCACCGACCGGCCGGCAGCGGTGAATGTGGCGGCACTGGCGCAGACCTCGTTCCTGGCTTTTCTGGTCGGCCCGCCGCTGCTGGGCTGGGTGGCCACCAGCCTGGGCATCCGCTGGTCGTTCGGCATCACGCTGCCGCTGGTGGCGCTGGCCTGGTGGGCGAGCAGCGCATTGGCGCCGCGCCGCGTGGCTTGATCAGCCGGGCTGACGGCACCAGGCACGCAACTGCGCCACAGCCACCACGCCCTGCCAGGGCCCTGCGCCATCGTGGCCCTGGGCGGGCGCGCCGGGCTCACCCTGGCCGCCCAGGTCGGCGCGCAGCAGCGGGTGGCTGGGCAGCACGTCGGCCAGCGTGTACTGGCTGCGTGTCACCACCGTGGGCAAGCCGGCGGCCACGGCAGCGGCGGCGCCGGGTGCGGAGTCCTCCAAAGCCAGGCACTGGTCGGCCGCCAGGCCCAGGCGCTGCAAGACCCAGTGGTAGATGTCGGGTGCCGGCTTCTTGTGCGGCACCACATCACCCGCGCCGAT
>JANNMP010000548.1:0-3630 GCA_031398015.1 Burkholderiaceae bacterium | reverse complement strand
GCCTTCATCGACGCCGGCGTAGTCTCGATACTCCTGGTAGCTCTTGGCACGCGGGTCGGTGTCCTTCAGGTTCTCGCCGTCATAGACCAGCATCTTCGAGTACAGCGAACTGTTCTCGGGCTCCTTCAAGCGCGTCAGGATAGCGAACTGGCTCATCATCTTCAGCGTGCCCGGCGCACAGGTGGCCTGCGCCAGCGAGCTGCCGCGCAGCAGCTTCTCGTAGATCTTGATCTCTTCGCTGACGCGCAGGCAATACGGCACCTTCACGATGTAAATGCGGTCGAGGAAGGCCTCGTTGTTCTTGTTATTGCGGAAGGTCTTCCATTCGCTTTCGTTGCTGTGGGCCAGCACGATGCCGTCGAAGGGGATGGCACCGAAGCCTTCAGTGCCCTTGAAGTTGGCCTCCTGCGTGGCCGTGAGCAGCGGATGCAGCACCTTGATCGGTGCCTTGAACATTTCCACGAACTCCAGCAGCCCCTGGTTCGCCAGGCACAGCCCGCCGCTGTAGCTGTAGGCATCCGGGTCGTCCTGGGCGAAGGTCTCGAGCTTGCGGATATCGACCTTGCCGACCAGTGAGCTGATGTCCTGGTTGTTCTCGTCACCCGGCTCGGTCTTGGCGATGCCGACTTGCTTCAACACGCTGGGGTGGCGCTTGACCACCTTGAACTTGCGGATGTCGCCGCCGAATTCTTCGAGCCGCTTCACCGCCCAGGGGCTCAGGATGCGGCTGAGATAGCGGCGCGGGATGCCGTATTCCTGCTCCAGGATGGCACCGTCTTCAACCAGGTCAAACAGGCCCAGCGGGCTTTCGTTCACCGGGCTGCCCTTGATGGCGTAGAACGGCACTTCCTGCATCAGTGCCTTCAGGCGCTCGGCAATGCTGCTTTTGCCACCGCCCACCGGGCCCAACAGATACAGGATCTGCTTCTTTTCTTCCAGGCCCTGGGCGGCATGGCGGAAGTACGACACCACCTGCTCGATGGAATCTTCCATGCCGTAGAACTCGGCAAAGGCCGGGTAGCGCTTGATCACCTTGTTGGCGAACAGGCGCGACAGCCGCTGGTCATTGCGGGTGTCCACCATCTGCGGCTCGCCGATGGCCTTGAGCATGCGCTCGGCGGCGGTGGAATAGGCAATCGGGTTGCGCTTGCACTCGTCGAGGTAGTCTTCGAGAGACATCTCCTCTTCACGGGTGCGTTCATAACGGGCTGCAAAGCTGCTGATCACGTCCATGAGGACCTCCTTGATCGGACACAGCACCGACGCGGGGATCAGCCCCATCGGTGGCGGGGAAGTTCTGATGAAGTCCCGGCTTCACAGGCCCAGGCTCCATCAGAGCTTTCCGGTCATCTGGTGTTGGTCTAACGGATCACATGTCTCCAATTTGATGCAGATTGCTGCCTCGCAATGGGCCGAAGAACAGCGCCATCACCCACCATCTTGCACCCACTTCAGCAAGCAACGCGCCAGCCGCGTCGCCCGTCCGCTTTGCGGCACAACGCGCTGACCACACCCGCCGCTGACAAGCATGCACCTTGTTCGCCCATTTGCCATGTTTTGCCATCAATCCCTGCGCCGGTTTGGTGAACGGTTACCCAGCGTCTTTGTGCATTGGTGCACGGGCGGTGCACCAGCGGCAAGCGGCGCACCAAGCTGCCCCCGCAGTTGCAGGGGGTTTGCTTGTCAAAACGCCGACGGCCCGCGCGTTGGGGGGCCGTCGGCCAGCCACCAGGCGGTTGTTGCGGGTGAAGCGGGCCTGGTTGCCGATGGCATCAAACGCCACCCGGACTTCCACCCGGCTGGTGTGCGCCGGGTCGGTGGGCGTCTCGGTGGACTGCCAGCCAAACACCGCGCATCAGCCGCCCGCCCAGGCTGAGTGTGCGCTGCAGCACACGCTCATCCGCACAGCCCTTGCAGTCCACCGAGCGGTTGCGCGGCGTTGCCTTCACCTGGTTGACAGCGCCGCTGTTGGGGCAGGCGTGCCAATCGGTGCCGGTCCAGACCATCTGGTTGCGGCTGAATGGCAGCGCAACGCCGTCTGCCATGTTGTGGCGCATCCCGTGCGCCACAAAGCTGCCGTCGGCCGCCTGCTGGCTGCCGTCACCCACGAACAGCAGGGCGCTGTGGTTGTTGGCGTCGGTGCAGCTGAAGTGGCGCACGCTGATGAACGGGCCACGCGCCTCGGTCGGGCCGGCGGGCTTGCTCAACTGCTCGGCCACCGCTGCCACGGTGGTGGCGCCAAGTTTCATGGCGCTGGCCAGGGCAGCCGCAGCGGCGCGTGCGGCGGCCGTGGCGCCGGCAGCGGTGCAGGCCAGTGTCACCACGCCGGCAGGCCGTTTTGTGACCACCGGCCAGTCGCTGCTGCCGCTGGATGCGGCCGATGCGCCACTGGTGCAATTGCGCTTGCGCCGCCATCAGCCACTGCGCGTGGCGCTGGAGCGGGCCCTGCGCAGCCTGCCCATCAGCCCCGGCCAGCGCACGGTGTGCCGGGCGCTGTACCACGGCCAAGCCCAGCAAGGCATCGCCGACAGCCTGGGCGTGGCGCCCTCCACCGTGGTGGGCCATCTGCGCAAGGCCTACCGCGCGCTGGACTTGCACTCGGTGCTGGATTTGCACACCCTGCCCGACCAGAGCATGGGCCGCGCTGGCCACTGCGCGGCGCGCGCCGTCAGCTGCGCAGCCAGCACGCCAAGCGGCTGCGGCAAGGCCGACTCAAGCGTCCCTGGCGCCCAGCTTCTGCAGCAGGCCGTTCAGCTCATCGAGCGAGCCGAAGCTGATCGCCACCTCACCCTGTTCACCCCGGCGGCTGCCACGCTGGATGCGGATGTCCACCGTCGCCGTCAGCGCGTCGGCCAGTTGCTCTTCGAGCCGCAGGATGTCGCGTGACTTTTCTTTTTTCATGCGCAGCAGCGGTGCCTGGCGGCCCGAGGTCTGGCCCTGCGCTTGGGCGCGTGCCACCAGCTTTTCGGCCTCACGCACGCTGAGCTTTTTGCCCACGATCTCGGTGGCGCTGGCCACCTGGGCGCCGGCGTCCAGCCCCAGCAGCGCGCGGGCATGGCCCATGTCCAGGTCACCGGCCATCAGCATCTGCTGCACCGGTGGCGTCAGGTTGAGCAAGCGCAGCAGGTTGCTGGCGGCACTGCGCGAGCGGCCCACCGCCTGCGCCGCCTGTTCATGGGTGAGGTTGAACTCGGCCACCAGACGCTGCAGGCCCTGCGCTTCTTCCAGCGGGTTGAGGTCTTCACGCTGGATGTTCTCGATCAGCGCCATCACCGCAGCGGCTTCGTCGGGCACCGGCTTGACCAGCACCGGCACTTCGTCCAGCCCGGCCAGCTTGGCGGCGCGGAAGCGCCGTTCACCGGCGATGATTTCGTACTGGTCCGCGTTGGCGTTCAACGCGCCCGTCGCAGGGGAGGGCCCCTGCGACTTGGCATGACCGGCTTGCCGACCTTGTTCGCCCAATGGGCGAACAAGGATCGGTTGCATGATGCCCTGGCTCTTGATGCTCTCGGCCAGCTCGTACAACGAGCCCTCGTCCATGCGCGTGCGCGGCTGGTACTTGCCGGCGCGCAGCTGGTGCAGGGGCAGGCGGCTGGGACGCGTGTCGGGCGGCGCCGCGTTCTCGCTCAC
>JANNMP010000521.1:0-3255 GCA_031398015.1 Burkholderiaceae bacterium | reverse complement strand
GGTATTGCTCCACTCATCGGAAGAAAACGAATGATTTCAGCTATCGATATGCGAATTTCAGCCGCCGGTGTCGGTGCCGGTGCCGGTGCCACCAGTTGCACCACAGCCGGCGTCAGCGGCAGGCCCTGGGCCCTGAGGCCTCACGCCGGCGTGTTCCAGCGCAGCTTGCGGTAGACGGTGTTGCGGCTGATGCCCAGGCGCTTTGCAGCCTCGGAGATGTTGCCGCCGGCAGCGTGCACCGCGCGCCGGATCGCGTCGAGTTCCATTGCTTCCAGTGACACCGGCGCGGCGGCGGTCTCGCCCTGCCAGCGCGGCGGCGGCGCGCCCGCCGCAGCCGGTGATGCGGCAAGTGTTGCGGCAAGTGCTGCGGCAAGTGCCACATCGCCCGCCGTGGCCGCGGCCGCAACCATCGCCGGGCGGCTGCTGTCAGCGGGCGCTGGTGCTGCCGTGCCGCCGCCAGCCGACCCTGCCAGCGCGGTCTTTGCCGCCTGCGCCGCATGGGCAGTTTGCGCAGCCCGGGCTTCGTCGAGAAAGTCGTCCGACAGGTGCTCGCGGGTGATCAACGCCTCATTGGCGGCCATCACCGCTGCCGTGCGCAGCACGTTGAACAACTGGCGCACATTGCCCGGCCAGTGGTAGTGCTGGAACAGCCGCAGCACGTCGGCATTGGGCTGCAGGTGGCGGTGGTCGCGCTGCTGGCCACCAGGCTCGCTCAATTGGTCGAGGATGCGCCGCACCAGGGCCAGCAGGTCGCTGCGTTCGCGCAGTGGCGGCAGGCGCACGGCCAGGCCGTTGAGGCGGTAGAACAAGTCCTCACGGAACAGCTTGTGGTCGATCATCTCGCGCAGGTTGCGGTGGGTGGCGCAGATGATGGCCACGTCCACCGCCACGCTCTTGGCACTGCCCAGCGGCGTGACCTGGCGATCTTGCAGCACACGCAGCAGATGCGCCTGCAGGGCGACCGGCATGTCGCCGATCTCGTCAAGGAACAAGGTGCCGCCGTTGGCCTGCACGATCTTGCCCACCGCGCCCTTGCGCCTGGCGCCGGTGAAGGCGCCGTCTTCATAGCCGAACAGCTCGGCCTCGATCAGCGTCTCGGGGATCGAGGCGCAGTTCACTGCCACGAACGGCTGCTTGGCACGCGCTGAATCCATGTGGATGGCGCGTGCCAGCAGCTCTTTGCCGGTGCCTGTTTCACCCAGCACCAGCATCGGGATGTCGCGGTCGAGCACGCGGCGGATCTTGTCGACCACGCTGGTGACCAGGGCGTCGCCGGTGCACAGCTGGGCCAGGCCACCGGCGGCACGGCCGCCTGCAGGCTGGGCCTGGCCAGCTTGGGTCTGGCCAGGTTGAGCCTGGCGGGCAGCGGCCAGACTGTCAGGTGCAGGCGCTGCAGCGGCGGTTGGCGCCAAGCTCTGCACCGTGCCAACCGACGGCGCCTGCGCGCTGGCACTGCTGCCCGACAGCGCCTCGTTCAGGCTGGTCCACACCGGCCAGTTGAAGCGGGCAAGCAGGTGGAACTGGCGGCCACCGTTCAAATGCGCCGGCATCGGCGTGGCCAGCGGGCTGCGGAACCGATCCACCAGCGCGCCCACCGTGGTGCCGAACAGCGTGGTCAGGCTGTGCATGCGCAGCGCCGCGCCGGAGAGGCCCAGCTGCTCCAGCGCGCCGCGGTTGGCGCCCACCAGCTTGCCGTCGGCAGCCACCGCCAGGATGCCTTCCATCAGCGTGCCGATGAACTCGACCCGGCTGTGGAAATGCAGCCGCATCACGTTGCGGTAGTCATCGGTCAGCCAGTGGTTCTCGATCATGCGCGCCGACATCTTCACCAGCGCCATCGTGTGCTGGTGGTAGCTGCGCTGGTCACCGGTCACGTCCAGCACGCCCAGGATGGTGCCGCGTGGGTCGAGGATGGGCGCGGCCGAGCAGGTGAGACAGTGGTTGGCGTGCATGTAGTGCTCGTCGGCATGCACAAGCGTGGGCACTTCCTCGATCAGCGCGGTGCCGATGGCGTTGGTGCCCTTGGTGGATTCGCTCCAGTTCACGCCCGGCTGCAGCGCCACCTTGCTGGCGCGGGCCAGGAAATCATCGTCGCCGATGCTGTGGATGATGGTGCCGGTGGCGTCACACAGCACCACCATGCTCTCGGTGTTGATGATCTGCTCGTAGAGCATTTCCATCACCGGCGCGGCATGGTCGTGCAGGCGCAGGTTGCGCTCACGGGCCACGGCCAGGTCAGGCCGGCCCAGCGGCACATGGTCGGGCCGCTCGATGCGCGACACGCCCAGCGCCACGCAGCGCTCATGGCTCTGGTCGATGGCATCGACATGGTCGGGGCCCAGCTTCAGGCCGGATGCAATGGGCCGCAGCGGCTCGTCACCACCCCGGCGCACGCCCACGCCACCACTGAACACCGAATGGAACGGTCCTCGCATCGTGCTGCCTCCTGCGCCGCGCGCGGGCGGCTTGTCTCCAAGGGCGGGCGCTGCTGACGCCTTGGGTGCCCGGTGTTGTCCTGCCTGTGCTGGCCTGTGCCACGGCTGACATCGCAAAAGCCACGCCGCGCCGGACTGCGCCAAGATCGCACAGTGTGGCAGCCGGCCCATCCCAATGCCATTGGGGCCGGTGCCCGGCGTTCATTTTCACAACAATCTGCTGGGGCCACGCCCGCAGCCGCAGCGTTGGCCTGGCGCTTGCGCGCACTGGCATGGTGATTGCCGTCAACCCCGGGCAAATTGTTTGCCATTGGATGGAGACCGACCCCATGCAGCGCTGCCTGACCCCGCTTTCACCCGGCCTGCCACGCCGTGCCGCGCCGCTGGCCGGCGCTGCGCTGCTGGCCTTGGCAGCCTGCCTGGCCACTGCTTTGACTACCGGCTTGGCCCAGGCCCACGGCGACGTGACACCGCAGGCGGTGGACACCAAGGCGCTGCCGCCGCTGGGCGCGCAATGGCTGGCCGAGAACCCGTAGCGCAAGAACGACAAGGCCATCGCGGTGGGCAGCTCGGCCTACAACCAGAACTGCGCCCGCTGCCATGGCCTGGAGGCCATCTCGGGCGGCATAGCGCCCGACCTGCGCAAGATGGACAACGACTGCGTCAGCCTGAATGACGCCAAGAAGAAGACGGTCTGCGTCAAGGACATGGACGAGTTTTATGCCAACAGCGTGCGCCGCGGCAAGGTGCGCAACGGTGCGGTCTACATGCCGCCGTTTGAAGGCATCCTTAACCAGGAGGCCACCTGGGCGATCAAGGC
>JANNMP010000499.1:0-3101 GCA_031398015.1 Burkholderiaceae bacterium | reverse complement strand
CCATGGCCTTCATGTTCGAGGCGCGGGGTGTGTGGCACCCCACGGCGCAGGCCATGGCAGCGCCCGAGCTGCAGGCTGACTACTTCCGCTGCTGGCAGGGCATCCAGAAGCACTTCGATGCGGGCCGGCCATGAGCAATCTGCAGATCGACCACACCCACGAGCCGGCGCTGCAAAGCTGGCTCGAATCGGCCAATGATCCGGCCACCGACTTCCCGATCCAGAACCTGCCCTACGGCCGCTTCCGCGAAGCGGGTGACCTGGGCTGGCGCATCGGCGTGGCCATCGGCGACCAGGTGCTCGACCAGCAGCGCGCCGGCCTCATCGACAGCAACGACATGCACCGGCTGCTGCGCCTGGCGCCCGCGCCACGGCGCGCGTTGCGCGAAGCCATCTCGTTGGGCCTGCGTGCCGGCAGCGCGATGCAAGCGCGCTTTCGTGCAGCGCTGCTGCCCCAGGCGCATGCCGAGATGGGCCTGCCCTGCGACATTGGCGACTACACCGACTTCTACACCAGCATCCACCACGCCACCACGGTGGGCAAGCAGTTCCGGCCCGACAACCCGCTGCTGCCGAACTACAAATGGGTGCCGATCGGCTACCACGGCCGGGCTTCGTCGATCAGTGTCAGCGGCCCTGGCCTGGGCCACAGCTTCCACCGCCCGCAGGGCCAGACCCTGCCGCCAGGCGCAACCGTGCCCACGGTCGGCCCCAGCCAGCGGCTGGATTGCGAGCTGGAGCTGGGCTTCGTGATCGGCGCACCGAATGGGATCGGTGAGCCGGTGGCGGTGGCAGATGCCGAGCGGCATGTGTTCGGCGTGGCGCTGTTCAACGACTGGACGGCGCGCGACATCCAGGCCTGGGAGTACCAGCCGCTGGGGCCGTTTCTGTCGAAGAACTTTGCCAGCACCATGTCGCCCTGGCTGGTGACGCTGGACGCGTTGGCGCCGTTTCGCGTGCCGTTCAGCCGCGCGGCGGGTGAGCCACAACCGCTGCCGTACCTCGATTCAGCGGCCAACCGCGAGGCCGGCGCCATCAGCATCGACATGGAAGTCTGGTTGCAGACCGCACGCATGCGTGCCGACGGCCATGCCGGTGACCGGCTGTGCACGTCCAACGCCGCCGACGCCTACTGGACCGTGGCGCAGCTGGTGGCGCACCACACGGTGAACGGTTGCAACCTGCGGGAGGGTGACCTGCTCGGCTCAGGCACCTTGTCGGGCCCGTTGCCCGAGCAGGCCGGGTCGCTGCTGGAACTGACGCTGGGTGGCAAGCAGCGGATGACCCTGTCCAACGGCGAGACGCGCGGCTTTTTGGACGATGGTGACAGCATCATCCTGAAGGCGGATTGCCAGCGTGATGGCTTTCGGCGCATCGGCTTCGGTGAATGCCGGGGCACGGTGCTGCCGGCGCGGGTGTTTTGAGCGCGGCTTGAGTTCGGCGCTCACGGTTCCTCTTCCTCCCCACCACCGCGCGCCTCGCTGTCCAGCCGCTGCATGTTCTCCAGCATCTTCAGCAGGTAGTGCAGGGTGTGGGTCACATCGTTGACCGAGAAGTCGCCCAGGATCTGCTCGTAGTAGGCGTGGATCTTGGGCAGGGCCAACACCTGCCAGACATGGCGGCCTGAGTCGGTCATGGCCACCAGGCGCGAACGCCGGTCTCGCCCATCGGCCTGCAGCGCCAGGTGCCCGTCGCGTGCCATGCGGCTGAGCAGCCCCGACAGGTTTTGCCGGCTCACCATCAGGTAGCGGGCCAGGTCACCCACGCTCATGCCGCCCTCGGCCTGCGGCCGCGACAGCGCGCCCAGCACCGCCCACTGCTGCGTGGTCAGCCCTTCGGCCTCCACCGCGCGGGTGCCTGTTTTATGCAACATGTTGGCGCATTGGTAGAGGCGAAAGAACAACCTGTTGGCCAGTTCAGTCTTGGCTTGCGAGCTAATGTTGCTAGGGAAAACCATGATTTTTCCTGTAAAGATTGTGCTTGCGAAGGAGGCAGGCAGAACCTAATATTGGTCAATACATTGACGTATCTAGGCGGGCAAAGCGACAGGCCCGGACTGACGATAGCAACCTTCAACAGCACAGGAGCCATGATGCAAAGATTCGAAGGCAAGACGGTCATCGTGACCGGTGGGGGTGGTGGCATCGGCGGGGCGACCTGCCGCCGCTTTGCGGCCGACGGCGCCCGGGTGGCCGTGCTCGACCTCAACCTGGCCGCCGCCGAAACCGTGGCGGCCGCCATCTGCGCCGCAGGCGGGCAGGCGGCAGCCATCGCCTGCGACATCACCGACCGCACCAGCGTCAACGCCGCCGTGGCCGCCACCGAGGCCCAGCTGGGCCCCGTCGATGTGCTGGTCAACAACGCCGGCTGGGATGTCTTCAAGCCCTTCACCAAGACCGAGCCGGCGCAGTGGGACAAGTTGATCGCCATCAACCTGACCGGCGCGCTGCACATGCACCACGCGGTGCTGCCGGGCATGGCGGCGCGCAGGGCGGGGCGCATCGTCAACATCGCCTCCGATGCGGCGCGTGTGGGCTCGTCGGGTGAGGCGGTTTATGCCGCCTGCAAGGGCGGCCTGGTGGCGTTTTCCAAGACCATCGCGCGTGAGCATGCGCGGCACGGCATCACCGTCAACGTGGTGTGCCCCGGGCCCACCGACACCGCGCTGTTTGCCGACTACAAGGAAGGCGCGGGCAACCCCGAGAAGCTGATGGAGGCGTTCACCCGCTCGATCCCGCTGGGCCGCATCGGCCAGCCCGACGACCTGCCGGGCGCCATCTGCTTTTTTGCCAGCGACGACGCGGGCTTCATCACCGGCCAGGTGCTCAGCGTGTCGGGCGGCTTGACCATGAACGGCTGACGGGCCGCGCATCCGCCTGCTGCGCAACCCGATCTCAGTCCTGCGCTGCTCGCCGCACGGGTGTACGGCTGCGCTGCTCGAACTGACCTCGGGCTGCTCGCTGACGGCGGCTGCACGACCGTGCGCTACCCCTATCCACAAGGAGTGAACGACATGGAATTCGAAGACGTTTTGTACGAGGTGCGCAACGGCGTGGCCTGGATCACCATCAACCGGCCCGACAAGATGAACTCGTTTCGCGG
>JANNMP010000491.1:0-4633 GCA_031398015.1 Burkholderiaceae bacterium | reverse complement strand
GATTCACCCGCTCGCCCACCAGCTTACCACCGGCGGCCAGCGCGCGGGCCACGGTGGGGTCCAGCACCGCGCCGGCGTTCAGGTACAGCAGCGTGCCCTGGGCCGATGGTGGGGCGATGTGGGCACCGGCGACCAGGGCGCCGCCGGTGCCGGGCTCGGTGTAGGGCAGCACGGCCAGGGTCTGCGGGCCCATCACCATGCGCTGCAGCGGCGCACCCAGCATGGCTTCGTAGAAGGCCTGGGCGCGGTCGATGTCCTGCACCGGGATCTCGAACCAGTTGATGGCGTTGTGTTGGGTGGGGGTCGTGGTCGTGGACGTGGTCATGGTCGGTCTCTTTCGCGGTGGGTGGGTGAAGGCCTGCATGCTGCGCCGGGGCTGCTGACAGCGCTTTGTCAGCAGCCTGGCGCAGCAGGTGCTGGCTATGATGGTCAGCGACCCGCCAGCACCACCGGCCATGCCGCCGCAGTGGGCTGTCGCCCGGGCCCAGGGGAGACACCAGATGAATCACCGCCACCGTGCCGGCTGGGTCCGGCTGTGCACCACAGCCGTGTGCTGGGCGGCTTGTTTGACGGGTGCCTGGGCGCAGGCGGCTGCGCCGGCTCCGGTGGCGGCGGCCACAGCCAGCCAACCGCCGGTGCCGGTGGCTGACTTCTTCCGCACCGCCAGCATGGCGCGGCCGCTGCTGTCGCCGTCGGGCAAGCACCTGGCGGTGCATGTGGGCTCGCCCGAGGGCCGCACCCGCCTGGCGGTGCTGAGCACCACGCCGCCTTACCAGCCTAAGGTGGTGGCCAGCTTCAGTGAAACCGACGTGCACCAGGTGCACTGGGTCAATGACGAGCGCCTGGTCTTCACGGTGGCCGATTGGCGCGAGGCCTGGGACCACTGGGGCGCGCCCGGTCTGTATGCGGTGGACCGCGACGGCAGCAACTTCCGCCAACTGGTGCAGCGCAACTGGCGGCCGATTGTCAGTGAAATCCGGGCTGCGCAAGCGCGCCTGCTGGAGCCCAACCACCACCTGATCCGCCTGCTTCGCGACGGCTCGTCCGACGTGGTGCTGCAGCGCACCGAGTTCGACGCCGCCCATGGCCCATGGGCGCAGGTGAAGTCCACCACGCCGCTGCGCCTGGACACCCGCAATGCCCGTGTGCAGACGCTGGACACCAACTGGTCGCGCCCGGCACAACGCTGGTGGGTTGACCGCGCCGGCGTGCCGCGGGCGTTGAAAGCGCACCAGGGCGACCAGGCCGAGACCTGGTGGCGGCCTGCCGCCGACAGCCCCTGGGCCATGATCGACCGCCAGCCGCTGTACCGGCCCGGCCGCAACAGCCTGCTGGACTTGCAGCTGGGCGAGGATGGCCAGCTTTATGCAGAAGCCGTGGGCAGCAACCCCGCTGGCACCACCGCCCTGCACCGCTGGGACGCCCAGCAGCAGCGCCTGGAGAGCGAGCCGCTGGTGCGAATCGACGGCTTCGATTTCGCCGGCCACCTGTTGTTCGACGGCCGCGACCGCAGCCTGGTGGGCGTGCGTTATCTGAGCGACGCCCGTGGCACGGCCTGGCTGCGCGCCGATTTGCAGCAGATGCAGGCCCGCATCGACGCGCGCCTGCCGGGCCTGGTGAACCTGGTGGACACAGCCGAGTGCGGCGGCTGCAAGCTGGCGGTGGTCAGCTCGTCGTCTGACCGGCAGCCCGAGGTGTACTGGCTCTACGACATCGAGGCCGATCGGCTGGAGCCGCTGGGCCAGTCGCAGCCGCAGATCGATGCCAGCCGCATGGCCAGGCGCGACTTCGTGCGCTTCGACGCACGCGATGGCCTGTCGATCCCGATGCTGGTCACCCGCCCGGCCGGCAAGGGCCCTTGGCCCACCGTGGTGCTGGTGCATGGCGGGCCGTATATGCGTGGCAGCGAATGGGCCTGGGACAGCGAGGCGCAGTTTCTGGCGTCACGCGGCTACCTGGTGCTGGAGCCCGAGTTTCGCGGCAGCACCGGTTTTGGCGCCCGGCACTTCCGCGCCGGCTGGAAGCAGTGGGGCCTGAAGTCGCAGGACGACATCGCCGACGCAGCGCGCTGGGCCATCAGCAACGGCGACGCGGATGCCAACCGGGTGTGCATTGCCGGTGGCAGCTATGGTGGTTATGCGGCGCTGATGGGCCTGGTGCGTGACGGCGATCTCTACCGCTGCGGCCTGGCCTGGATGGCGGTGACCGACATCGGCCTGATGTTCGACCTGAGCTACAGCGATTTCTCCGATCTGTGGCGCGCCCACGGCATGCCGGTGCTGATCGGTGACCCGGTCAAAGACGCCGAGCAATTGGCCGCCACGTCGCCGCTGAAACAGGCCGGCCGCATCCAGCGGCCGTTGCTGATGGCCGTGGGCGGTGTTGATCAGCGTGTGCCGTCGGCGCACAGCCTGCGCTTCAAGGCCGCCTTGCCGGCCAGCTACACCGGCCTGACCTGGCTGTGGTACGCCGACGAAGGCCATGGCCTGCTCAAGCCCGAGACGCGGGTGGATTTCTGGCACCAGGTGGAGGCCTTCCTCGCCAAGCACCTGCCGCCCAACCCGGTGGCCGCCACACCGGCAGCGGCCGCCTCGCGCTGACGCGCCTTTGCATCGGCACCGCCCGCTGCCGGTGCGCGGCGCAGGCGCATGCCGACAATGTTGTGTGAAAACGCAGTCCGACTTCAAAGGCAACAAGCAAGCATTGCCGCGCAAGCCTTGCGTGGCCTGCGGCCGGGTGATGGTGTGGCGCCGCGCCTGGGCCAGGAACTGGGCCGAGGTGAAGTACTGCAGCACGGCCTGCCGGCAAAGGGGCGTGCGGTGAGGGGTGTGCGGTGAGAGGCACACGATGAGCCGACAGCAGCCCTTGCGCAACCTGGTCCTGGTGCTGGGCGACCAACTCAACCGCGACGCCTCCGCTTTCGACAACTTCGACCCGGCCCAAGACGTGGTGTGGATGGCCGAGGTGGATGGTGAATCCACCCATGTGGCTTCGTCCAAGCAACGCACGGTGCTGTTCCTGTCGGCGATGCGCCACTTCGCGGCCGACTTGCGCGCCGAGGGCCTGGCGCTGCACCACAGCGACATCGACGACCCCGCCAACAGCCACAGCCTGGGCGGTGAATTGGCGCGCGCCATCGCCCAGCTGCGCCCCACAGCGCTGGTGATGACTGCGCCCGGCGACTGGCGTGTGCTGCAAGCCCTGCGTGGTGTGGCCCGCAGCCACAGCCTGGCGCTGGACGTGCGCGACGACCGCCACTTCTACGCCACGGTGCGTGATTTCGCGGCCCATGCCGCCGGCCGCAAGCAACTGCGCATGGAGTACTTCTACCGCGCCATGCGCCAGCGCCACGGCGTGTTGATGGATGCTGGTGCGGGCGCTGGCACCAATGGCCCCCAACCTTGCGGCGGCGCCTGGAACTTCGACGCCGACAACCGCGAAGCCTTTGGCCGCAGCGGGCCTGGTGTGGTGCCGCCACCCAGCCGGTTTGAGCCTGACGCCATCACCCAGGGCGTGATCGCGCTGGTCGAGCGGCGTTTTGCCAGCCACCCCGGCCAGGCGGCGCCGTTCGGCTGGCCAGTCAGCCGCACGCAGGCGCTGGCCGCGCTGGACGGTTTCATCGACCAGCGCCTGCCGCACTTCGGCCGCTGGCAAGACGCGATGTGGGCCGGTGAGCCCTGGCTGTACCACGCCCACCTGGCGGCGGCGCTCAACCTGAAACTGCTGCACCCGCGCGAGGTGGTGGCCCGGGCCGAGGCCGCGTACCGTGCGGGCCAGGCGCCGCTGCCGGCGGTGGAGGGCTTCATCCGCCAGATCCTGGGCTGGCGCGAATACGTGCGTGGCATCTACTGGACCCAGATGCCGGCCTATGCCGAGCGCAATGCGCTGGATGCGCAGCAAGCGCTGCCCGGTTTCTACTGGACCGGCGACACGCCGATGGCTTGCCTGCGGGACGCCATCGGCCAGACGCTGCAGCATGGGTACGCCCACCACATCCAGCGCCTGATGGTCACCGGCCTGTACGCGCTGCTGCTGGGCGTGCAGCCGCAGCAGGTGCATGCCTGGTACCTGGGCGTGTATGTCGACGCGGTGGAATGGGTGGAGCTGCCCAACACCCTGGGCATGAGCCAGTTTGCCGACGGTGGGCCCGCTGCCGGCCTGCCCGACGGTGTGGGCATGATGGCGTCCAAGCCTTATGCCGCCACCGGCAAGTACATCCAGCGCATGGGCAACCATTGCAGCGGCTGCCGCTTCGACCCGGCCCAGTCCATCGGTGATGCCGCCTGCCCCTTCACCACGCTGTACTGGGATTTTCTCGGCCGCCACCAAGCCATGCTGGCGCGCAACCCGCGCATGGCCCTGCAGGTGAAGAACCTGGCGCGGCTGTCGGCCGCGCAGCGCTCGGCCATCGGCCAGCGCGCCGACGCCATCCGCAGCGGGGCGCTGGAATCCTGACACCCAAGAAGAGCGACATCTCTGCGAGCGACATTTCTCCGAGCGACATCTTCCCGCCCACCCTGGCCGCCGCGCAGCAGCGCATCGCCGCCATCCGGCCGGCGGCTTACGCCAGCAGCCGCAACCACCTGGGCGGCGCGGTCACCCGGCTGTCGCCCTACCTGGCGCATGGCATCGT
>JANNMP010000477.1:0-9147 GCA_031398015.1 Burkholderiaceae bacterium | reverse complement strand
GCTGCGCGACGCCGGCAGCAGCGTGGTGATGGCTGCCGGCGCGGTGGGCACGCCGCTGGTGCTGCAGCGCTCGGGCATCGGCGCGGCGGCGCTGCTGCGCCAGCACGGCATTGCGGTGCTGCACGATCTGCCCGGCGTCGGTGACAACCTGCAAGACCATTTGCAGATCCGCGCGGTGTTTGCGGTGCAGGGCGTGAAGACGCTGAACACGCAGGCCAACAGCCTGTGGGGCAAGGGCTTGATCGCGCTGGAATACCTGCTGCGCCGCAGCGGGCCGATGAGCATGGCGCCGTCGCAGCTGGGGCTGTTCACCAAGTCAGAACCCGGCCTGGCCTGGCCCGACCTGCAGTACCACGTGCAACCGCTCAGCCTGGACGCCTTCGGCGAGCCACTGCACCGCTTCAATGCCTTCACCGCCAGCGTTTGCAACCTCAACCCCAGCTCGCGCGGCACGGTGCACATCACATCGGCCGAGCCCGACGCGCCACCGGCCATCCAGGCCAACTACCTGGCCACCGACGCCGACCGCCTGGTGGCTGCGCACAGCCTGCGCTTGACGCGCCACATCGCGGCACAACCGGCGCTGGCCAGGTACAGCCCGGCTGAAGTGAAGCCGGGCCTGCAGTTCCAGACCGATGCCGAGCTGGCGCGGCTGGCCGGCGACATCGGCACCACCATCTTCCACCCGGTGGGCACCTGCCGCATGGGTGCTGCGGGCGACGCCATGGCGGTGGTGGACACCGAACTGCGCGTGCGCGGCGTGCGCGGCCTGCGCATTGCCGACGCCAGCGTGATGCCCAGCATCACCAGCGGCAACACCAATTCGCCCACGCTGATGATCGCCGAGCGCGCCGCCGACTGGCTGCTTGGCGCGGCCTGAGGCGCAGCGTCACAGCGGTCACAGCCACGCGGCCGGCAGGCTGCAACGGCGGGTAAATCCCGGCTGACGCTGGGGGCCTGCCTGCCTACATTGCGCGCACTCGGCGCATGCGGCCGGGTGCCGTTGGCCGCATGGCCCGGGGGCTGAGGAGACACCGACAAGAGCACAACACACCCGGCGGCTGACCCGGCGCAACAGCAACATCAAAGCGCCCCTTGGGCAGCCCCAGACTGATCCCGCCAGGCCATGTGCCTGGCTTTTTTTTGGCTGCGGCGGTGCCGGAAAAGCGCTGCCGCAGACCACGACCTCGTGGCTTTGGCGGCCAACGCGGCCAGCTAGCCTGCACGCTGGACACACCCAACCCGCCGCCACCACCCGCCGCCACCCGCCGCCACCACCCGGCCCACCCGCCATGCCCGTCGACCCCCAGCTGCGCACGCTCGACATCGACATCCCGTCGCAACCCGACTCGCTGGTCAAGCTGTCGTTGCTGCTGGCCGAGGACGACGTCAACCAGCAGGCGGTGGCCGCCCTGGTCGAGGCCGACATGGCGCTGGCCGCAGCGGTGATGAAGGCCGTCAACTCCAGCCTCTACGGCCTGGCCGGCCGGGTGCAGAGCGTGCAACAGGCCATCACCTACCTGGGCACGCGGGAAGTGGCGGGCATCACCTTCGAGATGGGCCTGCGCGCGGCCTTCCCACCGGCGCCCGAGCTGGAGCCGATCTGGGCCCGCGCCGCCCACCGTGGCTTGCTGATGGGCCGGCTGGCCGCCGCGCTGGGGCTGGACGCCTGGGCCGCGCATTCGGCCGGGTTGTTTGAGGAATGTGGCAAGGCGGTGCTGTTCCGCCATGCCAAGGACCACTACCGCGCGATGCTGCGCGCCGCCCAGACCGATGCCGACCTGTGCCAGCTGGAGCACACCGGCTTCGGCGTCAGCCATGACGCGCTGGGCGCTGCGCTGTGTGAGAGCTGGGGCCTGGGCCTGCCGGCAGTGGCCAGCGTGCGCCACCATGTCACCGCCCAGGGTCTGCTGGAACTGCCGGGGCCGGCGGCCAAGCGGCAGGTGCTGGCGCTGTCGGTGATCGCTGCGGCCATCACCGCCACACCATGCACCCTCGACGAGGTGGCACCGCTGATCGCACCGCAGGCCGGCCTGGACACCACCCTGGTGCAGCGTGCTGCGCGCAAGCTGGCCGACGCGCTGGCCGCCGACCTGGCCCACGGGCGCTAGGCGGGCCGGGCAGCGCCAAAGCGCAGCCGCCCGGGCCCCCCGAAAGGCGGGCCCTGTCATCGAAACCCCGTCTGGGCAGCGCACCAGCGCGGGGCTACGCTCGCGCCCTTCGACAACCGGCCCGTTGTGCCGTGAAAGGGTTTGCCATGCGTCATGTCCCCGTGGATGCTTCGAAATTGGCGCTGCAGCGCCTCTACCACTGGGAGCAGGCGGCGCCCAGCCGGGTGATCCTGACCCAGCCCATGGGCGGCGGCGCGGTGCAGACCTTCACCTGGGCCCAGGTGATGGACCAAAGCAGGCGCATCGCCGCGCATCTGCAGGCCCAGGGCATCCAGCCCGGTGACCGGGTGGCGCTGATCAGCAAGAACACCGCCTGGTGGCTGATGACCGACTTCGCCATCTGGCTGGCCGGCGGCGTGTCGGTGCCGCTGTACCCCACGCTGGCGGCCGAGACCATCCGCCAGATCATCAGCCACAGCGAGGCCAAGCTGCTGTTCATCGGCAAGCTGGACGGCTGGGCCGGCATGCGCCCTGGCGTGCCCACCGGCCTGCACTGCATTGCCATGCCGCTGGCACCGGCCAAGGCCGAGCTGCCGCCGGGCTGTGAAGACTGGCAAACCATCATCAGCCGCACCCAGCCGCTGGCCGGCAACCCGGTGCGTGACGGCGACGCGCTGGCCACCATCATGTACACCTCGGGCACCACCGGCATGCCCAAGGGCGTGATGCACAGCTTCGGCACCTTTGCCTGGTCGATCGACGCCGGCCTGAAGCGGGTGCCCAACGTCAACGAGAACACCCGAATGCTGAGCTACCTGCCGCTGTCGCATGTGGCCGAACGCACGCTGGTGGAGTTCTCGCTGCTGTCCACCGGCATGCAGGTGTTCTTTGCCGAGAGCCTGGACACCTTTGCGGCCGACCTGCAGCGCGCCCGGCCAACGGTGTTTTTCTCGGTGCCGCGGCTGTGGGTGAAGTTCCAGCAGGGGGTGTCGGCCAAGATGCCGCCAGCCAAGCTGGCGCGGCTGCTGAAGATCCCGATCCTGAACAACATCGTGCGCAAGAAGGTGCTCAGCGCGCTGGGCCTCGACCAGTGCGAGTTTGCCGCCGGCGGCGCCGCGCCGATGCCGCCTGAGCTGCTGAAGTGGTACGGCTCGCTGGGCCTGCGCCTGAGCGAGGTCTACGGCATGACCGAGAACTGCGGCGTCTCGCATGCCACCCTGCCCGGCGTGCCGCGCCCGGGCACCGTGGGCCAGCCCTATGACGGCGTCGAGACCCGGCTCGACCCGGCCAACGGCGAAATCCAGATGAAGAGCCATGGCCTGATGCTGGGCTACTACAAAGAGCCCGACCTGACCCGCGACGCCTTCACTGCCGACGGCTGGCTGCACACTGGCGACAAGGGCGCGCTGGACGTGGAAGGCAACCTGAAGATCACCGGCCGGGTGAAGGACTTGTTCAAGACCGGCAAGGGCAAATACGTGGCGCCCGCACCGATCGAAGACAAGCTGGTGATGCACCCGGCGGTGGAAGCCTGCTGCGTGACCGGCGCCAACCTGGGCCAGCCGCTGGCGGTGTTGATGCTCAACGAAGGCGCGGTGGCCAAGAGCAAGACTGCGGATGGCAAGGCCGAGCTGGAAGCCAGCCTGGCCGAACACCTGAAGACGGTGAACAACACCCTTGACCCGCATGAACAGCTCGATTGCCTGGTGCTGGTGACCGAGCCCTGGAGCGTGGACAACGGCTTCATCACGCCCACCTTCAAGGTCAAGCGCAACCGGGTGGAGGAGATGTATGCGTCGCGTTATGAGTCGTGGGTGGGCGCGCGCAAGAAGGTGATCTGGATGTAGTGCTGGCGCCAGCCGCAGGCCCGGCTGCCGCCCATCAGAATCAGGCCCGTGGCGGGCAGCGGGTGGACAAGGGCGATGCACAGTCAGGGCGCAAGACGCGTTTGCACGGCAGCGGGCACAGCCCAGACCGACGCCGCCCGAAGGGAGGCCGGTGGGCGTTGACAGCAAGCCGCTGACGCGGGCTCTGCTGGTCTCGCTGCTGGTGCACGCGCTGCTGTCGGGCCTGACCTTTGGCGGCACCGAGCCCGGGCTGCCAGGGTTTGGCTTGCCCTGGCAGCAGCGGCGGGTCGAGGCGCCCGCGTTGCGTGTGGTGCTGGCAGCGGTTGCTGCAACGCCGCCGACAGTGCCTGCGGTGGCGCCCACGCTGGCAGCGCCGGTGCAGCGGCCGGCTCGGGGCAGGGGCCAGCAGCCACCAGCGCTGCCGGCGGCAGCGCCACCCGCCGCCGCCGAACTGCCGGCCACAGCCGCGCCGTCGGTTGCGATATCAGTTGCGCCATCAGTTGCGCCAGCCCCGGCCGAGCCCACCGAGCCCGTCATCGTTGCCACACCGGTGCCGCGCGCCGACAGCAGCGCGGGCGCCGCGCAAGGCAACGATGCAGCACCAGCGCCCGGCCCTGTGGAGGCGCCTGCCGAAGCGGCGCCTGCGCCCAGCCCGCAGCCACCGCTGATCACCACTGCGCTGCCCGATGCACCGGCGCTGGCCCTGCCTGCCGCGCCGGCTGCGGTGGTTGCTGTGCCCACCAGCACGCCCACCAGCGCGCCCACCCCCGCCCCTGCCGCCTCGCAACCGGACAACGCCGTCGCGTTGGCCCAGGCCGCCAGCGCTGCCGCCGCGCGCGAGGCGGCAGACCGCGAGGCACAGCGCTTGGCAGCACAGCAGCAAGACGCGCAACGCCAGCAAGCCGAGCGCGCCGAGGCTGTACGCTTGGCGGCTGAACGCCAGGAGGCAGCGCGGCAAGAGGCAGCGCGGCAAGAGGCGGCGCGGCAAGCGGCCGAGCGGCAGGCGGCACAGCGGCTGGAAGACGCGCGTTTGGCGCTTGCGCAACAGGATGCGGCAAGGCGCGAAGACGCCAGACGCGAGGCGGCGCGCCAGGACGCGGCCCGGCAAGAGGCAGCCCGGCAAGAAGCAGACCGGCAAGAAGCAGGTCGCCAGGAGGCCCTGCGCCTGGCGGCCCAGCAAGCGGCAGCCCGCCAGGCCGCCGCGTCAGCCGAGGCCGCTCGGGCACAAGCCCAGGCACAAGCTCAGGCACAAGCTCAGGGACAAGCGCAGGCACAAGCCCAGGCCGCCAGGCGCGAAGAGCTGCTGCGCGCGATCGGCCGCCAGCTCGACGACGAAGCCGCCAAACGGGCTGCGGCGGCGGCCGCTGCAGCCTCGGCCAGCCCGGCGTCCCGCCTGCCACCGTCGGCCAGCAGCCAGCGCCGGGGCCGGCTGTTTGGCCGCGCCGACGCCAATGCCGAGCTGGTGCTCTATGCCGAGGCCTGGGCGCGCAAGATCCAGCTCAACCAGACCTTCGACATGCTGCGTGACGCCGTGCAGCGGCCGCACAGCCGCCCGGTGGTGACGGCAGCCATCCGCAGTGATGGCTCGGTCGAGTCGATCAGCTTCGTCCAGTCCAGCGGCGTGGCCGAGATCGACGACGCGATCCGGCGTGTGCTGCACGGCCAGGCGCCCTACCAGGCGTTTTCAGAAGCGCTGGCGCGTGAGTTCGATGTGGTCGAAATCCGCCGCACCTGGTACTTCGACATGGCCATCCGGCTGTACTGACACCACGGCGCTGCGGCGCGCCGCCGCAGCCGATCAGGCCAGCGCCGCGCGCAGCGCCCGCGCCTGCACCGGGTCATGCGTGGCGGCGCCTTCGCTCACCGCCGCCAGGCAGCCGTCGAGCAGCGCGCGCGCGTCGGCCCGCCGTCCGGTGGCGGCCCACACCGGCGCCAGCGCCAGCGCCGCGCGCAGCGCCAGGCCGGGCAGATTCAGCGCCTGCGCCGTGGCCAGCGCGTCTTGCAGCCAGGGCAGCGCCGCGCCGTCACCGCGGCCGCTGTCACGCAGCAGTTGGCCCATCAGGCGCTGCACCTCGGGCTCGAAATAGCGTTCGCCGTGGCGGCCGATCAGCGCCTGCGCTTCGGCCACCAGCGGCAAGGCTTCGTCGGGCCGGCCGGCGGCGGCCAGGCCTTCGGCGCGCAGCACAGCGTAAAACGGCCGTGTCACCACCGCGCCGGTGGCCGCCCATTGCGCGTCGCCCTGGGCCATCTCGGCCAGGCCGGCGTCGACCTCGCCAAGCGCCAGCCGCAGCCGGCCGTGCAGCACCCGGGCGTGTGCCAGCCACTGCACAAAGCCACCGGCTTCACACACCGCAATGGCCCGGCGCGCGACCAGCAGGCCCGGCGCAGGCTCGCCGCGAAAGTAGTGCGCCACGGCCAGAAAGCCCAGCGCCTGGCCCAGGCTGAACGGGTGCTTGAGCTGCTCGGCCAGCGCCACGCCCTGGCGCGCGCGGGCCAGTGCTTCGTCGGCGCGGCCCATCTCCCACAGCGCCCAGGACGAGTAGCACAGGCACATCACGCCGGCGTCATGCACCGTGGTGGCGCGCATGCCGCCTTGGCTGTAATCGGCCAGGCAGCGGTCGGTCAGCGCCACGGCCTGGGGCAGATGGCCCTGGTGGAACAGGATGTTGGCCTGCACCCAGCTGGCCTGCAGCCGGGCCTGCGGGTCGGGGCTGTCGCCCAGGCGGGCCGAGACGGCATGCGCGATGGCCTGGGCGCCGGCAAAGTCACCGCGCATGAAATGCCAGCCCTCCAGCCCCAGCTGCACCTTGCTGAGCGAGGACGCGTCGCCCAGCTGTTGGGCCAGCACCAGGGCGCGGGCATAGACCGCGCCCACTTGCGCGGCGCCATAGCCCTGGGTGGCGATCAACACGCCTGACAGCAGCAATTGCAGGCGCAGCTCGGTGGCGTCGCGGCTGGCGTCGCGGCTGGTGCTGGGTGTGGTGTTGCGGCTGGCCTCGTCAGGTGTGCTGCTGTCTGGCGACGGCCCGATCTGCGGCAGCAGCGCCAGCGCGCGCTTCTGGTGCGCGCTGGCCTCGTGGTGGGCGCTGCGGCGCGCGGCATGGCGCGCGGCGCGCTCCCAGCCGGCCAGCGCCTAGGTCATCAGGCAGGCCTTCAGCTGGTGAAGAGCCAGCAGCTCGGGCTGGCTGTCGCACAACACGCTGAAGTGGGCCTGCAGCACGGCGGCAATGGCGCCGTGCAGGCGGCGGCGGTCACGCTCGAGCATCGACTGGTGCGCCGCGTCGCGCAGCAGCGCATGGCGAAAGCTGTAGTGGCGCTGCTCGCCCAGCTGCTCGGCTGTCAGCAGCCCCGCCAGCACCACCCCGCCCCCCAGGCCGGCGAGCGCCGGCAGGTGGATGGGCGAGGCCGCGTGTGCATTCACCGCCTCGATCAGCGCCTGCGGAAACGCCCGCCCCAGCGCACCGCCGACCTGGGCCGCGCGCTTGGCCTGCGGCAGTTGGTCCAGCCGCGCGGTCAGCAAATCCTGCAGCGTGCCGGGGATGGCGTCGCGCAGCAGGCGGGCAATGTCTTCACCTGGGCGCTGGGCGGCCAGCGCGGCGGCCATGCGGGCCGATTCCTCGATGAACAGCGGCACGCCGTCGGCACGCGCGGCCAGCCACTGCGCCAGTGTCTCGTCGTCGAGGGCGCCGTTGCTGGCGCGGCGCAGCAGGTCACGCGCCGCCTCAGGGCCCAGGCCGCCCAGGCGCACGGTGGGCAGTGCAAAGCCGCAGCCAGCGGCGTCTTCAGCGCCGCCGCGCAGCGTCAGCAGCAGCAGCACACGCTCATGGCGCGGGCCGTCGATCAGGCGCTGCATCAGCGCGCGGGTGGACGGGTCGGCCCATTGCACGTCTTCCAGGATCAGGCACACCGGCGCCTGGTCGGCCAGCACCGTGCTGACGCGGGCCAGCAAGTCCATCGTCAGTTGCCGGCGGCGCTCGGCCGAGCCAGCACCGGGAACGGGCGGCAGCACCTGCGGCGGCACGTTCAGCAGCGCGCCCAGCAGCGCCAATGCCTGCTCGGCCTCGGGCCCGGTGGTGATCTGCAGCGCCCGCAGCCGGGCCAGCTGCAGTGCCGGCGGGTCGCCTTCATGCACCCGCAGTTGGCGCCGCAGCAGGTCGATCAGCGGTTGAAAGGCGCTGTTGGTGTGCTCGGGCGCGCAGCGGCATTCCATGGTGCGGTAGCCGCGGTCGGCCAGGGTCTGGCGCAGCTCACGCACCAGCCGGCTCTTGCCGATGCCGGCCTCGCCGTGCAGCAGCAGGGCCTGGCGCTCACCGGCCAGCGCCGCCTGCCAGTGCTGCATCACTTGCGCCAGCTCGGTCTCGCGGCCGACAAAGGGCGTCAGGTCGGCGCGGTCGTCAAAGCGCTCGGTGCCCAGCACCGGCCGCTCTTTGAGCACCCGCCACACGGCGCCGGCATCGTCGAAACCCTTGAACTGCGGCGCCGCGTCCACCAGTTCAAAGTCGAAGCGCCCGGCGGCATTGCGCTGGGTGGCCGCGCCCACCAGCACCTGGCCGGCAGCGGCGGCCTGCTGCAGCCGCGCGGCATGGTGCACCGCCGCGCCCACCGGCTGGCCATTGCGGATGACCACCCGGCCGGTGGAAATGCCGATGCGCAGTTGCAGCCCCAGGTCGTCCATCGCATGGGCCAGCGTCAGGCCGGCGCGCAGCGCCATCGCCGCCGCATCCTCACTGGCCACCGGGTGGCCGAAGTAGCACATGAAACCGTCGTCGCCCTGGGGGTCATCGGCCAGGCCGGCGTGGGCGCGCGCCACCTGCGCCACCTTGTGGTGGTAATGGGTCAGGCGCTCGCTGTATTCCTCGTCGCCCAGCTCGTGCATCAGCCGGGTCGAGCCCATCAGGTCGATCGACAGGATCGTGACCTGGCGCACGTCGTCGCTGGCCGGGGCGTGTTGCTCGGCAGCGGCGCTGTCGGCGTCGGCGGCCAGAACCTGCCGGTGCATGCTGAAGCCGCCTTGCAGCGGCTGGCCTTGCACCAGGGCCTGCTCCCAGGGCAGGTGCAGCAGCGCGGCGTCCAGCAGCAGCAGCAGGGGAGCGCCGCTGTGCTGGGCCAGCGCGGCTTGCAGGGCTGGCGGCAGCAGTGGCGGCTGCAGCGGCGGCTGGCCGTTTGCGCGCGGCAGTGCCTGCCGCGCG
>JANNMP010000472.1:0-2223 GCA_031398015.1 Burkholderiaceae bacterium | reverse complement strand
CTACATGGGGCCGAACAAGTTTTGATGGGTTGCTGTCGGCGCGACCGCCCGACCCGGCGCTCAGGCATCACCGTGGCGCGCGGGTCTTGTACCTTTGTCTTGTACCTTTGAAGTGCGCCGCCGCGTCCTGGACGAGGACGGCGGGTGACTGGCTGACGCAGGTAAAGGAGGAGACGCAGGCCGCCTTGCGGCCTGCGTCGGGGGACACGGAGTCAGCCAGTCACCCGCCGTTCTCGGCCTCGCGAGAATGTTGGCGAGGTTCTTTCCCTGATCAACCCGCCACCGTGCTCCCGCGCACCAGCAGCTCCCAGGGCAGCGCCTGGCTCACCACCGGCGCACCGCTTGCCAACGCGGTCACCAACGCTTGTGCCGCTGCCTGCCCAATGGCCTGGCTCGGTGGTCGCACAGTGGACAGGGCAGGGCGCAGCTGGCGGCCGACCGGGAAGTCACCAAAACCCAGCACGGCCAAGGTCTGCGGCACGGCCACGCCCTGGGCCAATGCCTCCATCAACACGCCGCAGGCGAGTTGATCATTGGCGCAGGCGATGGCGGTGGGCCTGGTCTTGGCGTTGGTCTTGCCACCCGCCTTGCCACCCAGGGCCCACAGCGCATGGAAGGCCTGGCGGCCGGCGTCGAATGGGTCACCGGTGGCGGCCAGCAAGCTGCGCAGCACCACGCCACGCTGCTGCGCCTCGGCAGTGAACGCTGCGCCGCGCTCATGGGCGCGGAAGTCGGTGGCCACGCCGCTGTCCAGGTAGGCCAGGCGGCGGTGGCCGGCATCGACCAGATGCGCTGCCATCGCCCGGCCCACCGCGCCGTGGTCGAAACCGATCTGGGCAAATGCAGCGCCTTCTTCGGGGTGGTGGTCCCACACCTCCACCACCGGCGTGCCGGCGGCAAACGCGGCCGCCAGCAGGCGCTGGGCGCCGGCGCTGTGGTGGCGGCCGGTCACCACCAGGGCTGACGGTGCCCAGGCCAGCAGGGCGCGCAGCTGCTCTTCTTCGCGCTCGGGAGAATAGCCGGTGGACGCCAGCAGCAGCTCATGGCCGGCGGCCTGCAGGCCCTCGCTGAGCGCCTGCACCGTCTCGCCGAAGATCGAATGGCCCAGGTTGGGGATCAGCGCGGCGACGATGTTGCTGCGCCCGCTGGCCAGCAGGCCGGCCTGGCGGTTGGGCACATAGCCGGTGGCCGCCAGCGCCGTGCGGATGCGCTCTGCGGTGGCCGGCGCCACCACGTCGGGTTGGCGCAGGTAGCGCGAGACGGTGATCTTGGTCACTTCGGCCACGGCCGCCACATCGTCCAGCGTGGCGCGGCCATGGCCGCGGCGGGTGCGCCGGCTGGTCTGCCGGCTGGTGCGCTCAGGGCTTGGCACGCTCAGCTTGGCCGTCATGTTGGGCGGCATTGTCTCGGGTTTGTATGCATGGACATCTGCTTGGCCATGCCTTAATGTTAGCGGTAACACGATTGCAGCACATGGGCACCAACCCCAACCCTGACCACAACACCGGCCCAAGCGCGGGACCGAGCGCTGGGCCAAGCGCCGGCACTAGCGCCGGCACTAGCGCGGGACCGAGCGCCGGGCCAAGCGCTGGCCCCAACCCGGGCGGCGTGCCGGGTGCTTCAACGCCAGCCGCTGCCGCGCCTGTCAAAGCCCTGGCCGATTTGCGCAGCCGGCGCTGGTTTGCCGATGCCGGCATGCGCGGCTTTGCCCACCGCCAGCGCATGCAGCAAATGGGCCTGCGCCGAGAAGACCTGATGCAGCGCCCGGTGATCGGCATCATCAACACCTGGAGCGACTTGTCGCCCTGCCACGCCCACCTGCGTGAGCGTGCCGAGAGCGTCAAGCGTGGTGTGCTGCTGGCCGGCGGCCTGCCGCTGGAGCTGCCCGCCATGGGCCTGGGCGAGGTCATGGTCAAGCCCACCACCATGCTGTACCGCAACTTTCTGGCGATGGAAACCGAAGAACTGCTGCGCAGCCTGCCGATCGACGGCGCGGTGCTGCTGGGCGGCTGCGACAAGACCACGCCGGCCCTGGTGATGGGGGCGGTGAGCATGGGCTTGCCGGCGATCTTCTGCCCGGCCGGGCCGATGCTGAACGACCGCTACCAGGGCCAGCAGGTGGGCGCCGGCACGCACACCCGCAAGTTCTGGGACGAGAAGCAGGCCGGCCGCGTCAGCGACGCCGAGTGGATCAAACTCGAAGCGCGCATGACACGCAGCCCC
>JANNMP010000465.1:0-9800 GCA_031398015.1 Burkholderiaceae bacterium | reverse complement strand
CCCAGCCAGCGTTGCCGCTGTGCGCCAAGGCGCAGGCGGCAAATGCCGCGCGCCAGGCTTGCAGGTCGCCGAAGTTGGCGTCCAGCGCCAGTTGGCACGCCGGCTCCATGGTGTGGCCGTCGCCGCCCAGGCTGGCGGCTTGCAGCGCATCCAGCGGCATCGGCTGGGCAGTGGCGAGTGGGTCTGGTGTGGGCATGCAAAGTCCTTTCAACGCAACATCGGTAGGGCCAGGCGCAGCGCCAACCCGGCGACCGCACAAGCAGCCAGCAGCGGCAGCACGCCGACCTTGAAACGAAACAGGGCCACCGCCGCTGCCACCGCGATGGCGGCAGCGCCAATGTCGAAGCGCCCGCCAAAACCCTGCGGCCACAGCACGTGGTATGCAAAGAACATCGCCAGATTCAGGATCACGCCGACCACCGCTGCCGTGATGGCCGACAGCGGCGCGGTGAAGCCCAGCCTGCCATGCGTGGCCTCCACCACCGGCCCACCGGCCAGGATGAAGACGAACGACGGCAGGAAGGTGAAGAACGTGACCACCGTGGCCGCCAGCGCAGCGCCCACGAACAGCGCATCCGGCCCCAGCACCTGCTTGCCCCAGCCGCCGACAAAGCCGACAAAGGCCACCACCATGATCAGCGGGCCGGGTGTGGTTTCACCCAGGGCCAGGCCGTCGATCATCTGCGGGCCGCTGAGCCACTGGTGGTGCTCGACAGCGCCCTGGTAGACATAAGGCAGCACCGCATAGGCGCCGCCAAAGGTGAGCAGCGCGGCCTTGGTGAAGAACCAGCCCATCTGGGTCAGCGTGCCCTGCAGGCCCTGCGCTGCCACCAGCACCGCCATGGCCAGCAGCCACAGCCCGATGCCCACGCCCAGCACCTTGGCCAGGTGGGCCCGCGAGAAGCGCGCATGCGCGGGCGTGGGCGAGTCGTCATCGATCAGCGCCGGGCCGAAATGCTGCTGGCCGCCGCCATGGCCACCACCCAGCGCAAACACCTGCGGCCAGCGCCGGGCACCCAGGTGGCCGACCAGCGCGGCCGCCAGCACGATGGCCGGAAACGGCATGTCAAAGGCAAAGATGGCAATGAACGCCGCCGCCGCAATGCCCCACATCCAGCGGTTCTTCAAGGCCCGTGTGCCGATGCGGTGGGCGGCATGCAGCACCAGCGCGGTGACAGCGGGCTTGATGCCGTAGAACACACCGGCCACCAGCGGCAAGTCACCAAAGCGCAAATAGACCCAGCTCAGCGCGACCAGGATGAACAGCGACGGCAACACGAACAGCGCGCCGGCCACGATGCCGCCAGCCGTGCGGTGCAGCAGCCAGCCGATGTAGGTGGCCAGCTGCTGCGCTTCAGGCCCGGGCAGCAGCATGCAGTAGTTCAGCGCGTGCAAGAAGCGCTTCTCGCTGATCCAGCGGCGGCGCTCGACCAGCTCACTGTGCATGATGGCGATCTGCCCGGCCGGGCCGCCGAAGCTGATGAAGCCCAGCTTGAGCCAGAAGCGCAGGGCTTGGCCAAAGCTGACGTGTGCGGGCGCCGCAGCTGTGGTGGTGCTTGGCTGGGGTTTGGCGCTCATGGTGGCGATGCGAGTGCGGACGCGGGTGTGGACGCGGGTGTGGCCAGCAACGCATCGAACACCGTGGCCGCGGCAGCCGCCAGGCTGTCGTCGTCGGCGTGCAGCGCACGCAGCCCGGCCAGCACGGCTTCGAGCCCCGCCGCTTCAGGCACCGGCAAACCGCCGACATCGAGAAAACGCACCGCCCGCGCGATGCGCTGCAAGCGCGGGTCAGCGTCCAGCCCGAAGCTGGCCATCAACACCTCGACGCTGACCCGCGCACCCAGGTGGCTGAAACGGGCGCCGTCGAAGTCGTAGCCGATGGCGCCGCGTGGGGCCGGCGTGCTGGCCGCCGGGTCATCGAGCCACAAAAACCGCGCCTTGTGGTCGATGAAGCGGCGGATCAACCAGGCGCAGGCCAGCCGGTCGACCCAGGGCCGCTTGCGCGTGGCCCAGCGCTTGCCCTGGAACTGGCGCGCGTCCAGGCGCGCGATGCCGTGCGCTGCTTGGGCCGCAGGCTCACCGCGTGAGAACCGTGCGTCGATGGCCGCACGCAGGCTTTGCAGTTCGGCGTCGGCTTGCTGTGCCGCCGGCCCGGGGTGGTAGTCGATGCTGTGCAGCGCGGCCAAACCCTCGGCCAAGGCGCGCCACTTGCGCCGGGCATCGGCCTCGCTCAGCGTCTGGGTGTCGGCCAACACAGCCTGCACCGACGCCCGCCAGGCGGTGTACGCCTCGGTGCGGTCAAACAGGGCCAGCACCTCTTGCCGCTGCGTGTCATCGCGCGGCGCCAGATGCATCAGGCTGGCGGTGCCACCATGCGCACGCACCTCGGTGGCCAGCGGCTCAAAGCGCGCCGCATGGGCGGCCGGCAGCACATAGGCGCCATCGCGCAGCGCGGCGCAGCCCAGCGCTTTGAGCGCGCGCCAGACGCGCAGCCGCACCGCGTTTGGCTGGGTGGGCAGGGTCATGAGCAGCAGGCTCCACATGGATGTGTAGCATAGACTACATCTGTAGAAATATCTACTTCAGTATTGAGCCCTGGCCACAACTGCAGTGCAACAACTGCCCACCACCGCTGTGCCCCCGCGCAACAGCTTTCAGGCGCTGGCAGCGTTGCTGCCACATGCGCCAACCGGCCACCGCCAGCCCGCCGGCCATCACCCCGTCAGTTGACAGCTCTCGCGCCATGCCGTCATTGAAGCCAACCCCTGCCCGCACCTCTGCAAGGCTGGCATGCCTGTCGGGCCATCTTCAGGGCATCGGCATCTGCGGTGAGCCGTTCGGCCAACGCAATGAACCCCGGGTTCTCGAACGCCGTGCCGTAGGCCAGTGCCGCCGCGCGGACACCACCCAGCGCCGCCGCCTTGAGGTGGGCCCCGTACTTCCGGTGCTGCGGTTCGAGCTTCAGGCCATCGTCGGCCCAGCCGCGCTCGATGGCGGTCAGCACGCGCCCCTTCAGCTGCGTATCTCAGCCCATCGTGGACGGCATTTCAGCGTGATCGTGGACGATGGGGGTGACGCGCAAGTGATCTCTTGGCCCGGCCTCAGGCTCACCGCTTTTTGCGGTCCAAGCCGAGGCCAACCAACAGAGTCACGATGCGCCGAATCCGAGAGACATTGCGCCTGCACCTGCAGGCCGGGCTGAGCTGCAACGAGGTCGGGCGCACGCTCAAGATCTCCAAGAGCGTGGTGGCGCGAGGCGGCAGTTGCGTTCGCTCAAGACCAGGCCGCGAGCCAGGACGCCCACATGGGCGACCCGGCGCGCGATCTCAAGCGGAACCTGCGTCGGTTCGACTGCGTTCTGGAGAAGTTCGGCATCACGCTGCGCGAGCGAGGTGTGGCGCAACCAGCGCGATGCGAACGAGAGCGAGGTGAGCCGGCTGCCGATGATGATCGAGGCGCAGCAACGCAAGGTCGGGCTGTACGCCGAAGACGTGGCGCGCATCGAGCCGCAGACGCTGCAGGGCATCTGCATGGAAGTGGGCGGCCGGAAGATCGTGGGGCCGTCGGCCGCTTCGGCGGTTTCGAGTTGGGCGTGCAGGCCACGCGTGGCGAGGAAGTGCCCAGCCTGTACCTGTCGGGAGCCTGCCTGTACCAGGCCACGCCGTACCAGACCGGGCCTGCACTGGTGGCAGTGCTGGTCGATCTGCTGGCGTCGATTCCAAAACAACACGCCGCGGGCGAAGCCCAGTTGGAGGTCCGGCGCAAGCGACTGGACGACATCCGGCTCGAACTGCAACGCCCATTCGAGCACGAAGCCCGATTGCTGGACCTGATGACTCGGCGGCGCCATTTGCTCAAACAACTCGACCTCGACAAAGACGAGGCCGGCACGGCCAAAGTCGGCACCGAAGAACTGCGCGAAGCAGCCTGACTGACTTCACCCCCACGGCCGCAAGACCGTGGGGGTCACTTTTGATGCCGCTAAAATCAAGGCCGTGCGAAAGTTCTTCTTTCTCGTCCTGTTGCTGATCCTGCCCGTCCAGTTCGCCTGGGCGGCAGCGACGGGTTATTGCCGTCACGAGACGGGCGAGGCGGCAAAGCACTTCGGACACCACGAGCACCAGCACCGCACAGCTCAGGATGGTGTCTCCAAGGACAGCGAGGCGCCATCGTCTCTCGGCGCGGACAGTGATTGCGGCGTTTGCCAACTCAGCGCTGCGCAGCTTGTGCCCAGCACAAAGGCGGTCATCGCCATCACCAGCGCCGAGCCGCCGCGCTTTGCCTGCGGTGCCAGATACGACTCCTACATCCCTTCCGGCCCCGAACGTCCAGACAGAACTGCGCCCACGCCTGCCGTGCGATTCGGCGGCGCGGTCGTGATTGGCGCCCTGCTTCTGGCCTGAACCGTACCCCGCCGTCGAATCGCTTCTGTCGTGAGACAAGAAGGATGATTCGATGCGATTTCCCGTTCTGGTGGCGGCCTGCATGGCCAGCCTGTTGGCCGTTGCCCATGGCCTTGCCGGCGCACAGGCGCCGGCTTCACCCTCTGCGCCATTCCCTGCGCCACCCCCTGCACTGACCCTCGCCGAGGCGCAGCGCCAGGCCGAACAGGCCAGCCCCGCCGTCAAGCTGCGCGAAGCCCAGCTGGCTGCTGCCGAAGGCGCACGGCAGCAAGCCTCGTCCCCCCTGGCGAACAACCCCGAGTTGAGCCTCGAGCGCAGCAGGACGCAGACCCGCGTCACACCGCCGCCCGACGAGCGCAGCAACGGGTGGTCGGTTGGCATCGCCCAACCGATCGAGATCGGTGGCCAACAGGCCCGGCGCCGCGAAGCTGCGGCCGCTGCACTCGACGCGCTGCGCGCCGAGATCGAAGACTCGCGGCGTCAGGCGCGCAGCGACGCTGCCCTGCGCTTCCACGCCGTGCTCGCCATTCAGCGCCGCATCCAGATCGAACAACGGTCGGTGGACCTGTTCGACAGCAGCGCCCAGGCCATCGCCAAGCGGCGCACCGCGGGTGAGGACACCCGGCTCGACGCCAATGTGGCGCTGGTCGAGGCCGAGCGTGCACGCAATGCGCTGGCTGTCGCGCGCGAGCAGTGGCTGGACGCACGCAGCGAGCTTGCTGCTGCCCTGCAGTTGCCGCCTTCGGCCGTGCCCGCATTGGCCGGTGAACTGGTTACCGATCTCGGCACAACCCCACCTTACAGCCTGGACCAGCTCGTCACCGCTGCACAGGCCCTGCCGCGACTGCGTGCCCTGTCGGCGCGCGAAAACGCGGCACGCGCACGGCTGGGCGTGGAGCGTGCCAGCCGCCTGCCCGATCTGACGGTGGGCGTCAACGTCAGCCGCGACGGGCCGGGCAACGCACGCGACCGCGTCACGGTGCTGAGCTTGTCGATGCCGCTGCCGCTGTTCAAGCGCAACGAAGCCGGCATCGGCCAGGCGCTCAGCGACGTGGCGACGTCGGAAGTCGAGCGCGCGGTTGTCGTCCGCGACCAGGAGGCCCAGGTCAGGCGCTTGTGGAGCCGCCTCGGCAGCCAGCGCGAACGTGTGCAACGCCTTCAGCACACCTTGCTGCCGGCCTCGAGCGACAACCAGCAACTGGCCGCCAAGTCGCGCCAGGCCGGCCAGATCGGCCTGCTGGAGCAACTGGTCATCAACCGCCAGACGCTCGACGCCGAGCGTGAACTCGCCGACGCACTGGCCGAATACCACGCCACCCGAATCGAACTCGAAAACGCGGCCGGCTGGTCGCTGGAAGGAACTTCACGATGAGCACGCCTGAGCAGAACTTTCAGCCTCGTCTGGCCACCATCGCGCTGACGGTGGCCCTGGCATTGACCACCGTGGCCTGCAGCAAAGGCGGCGCCAAGGACGAGCATGCTGGTGAGGGTGACAAACACGCCGCGCATGCTGGCGAGAAGGCTGGCGAGAAGAAGGGCGAAGGCAAGGATGAACACGCCGGCGAGTCGAGCGAGATCACGCTGACCAGCGACGAGGCCGAACGCGCCGGCATCCAGGTCGAAGAGATCAAGCCACAGGCGCTGGGCGAGACTGTCGTCGTCACCGCCACTGTCTACCCCGACCAGGACCGCCTTGTTCGGGTGTCGCCACGCATCGAGGGCCGCATCCTCTCGGCGCCCGCCAAGCTGGGCGACCGCGTGCGCGCCGGGCAGGCGCTGGCCACGTTGGACAGCGTGGAGGTCGGCGAGACCCACGCCGCGTGGACACAGGCGCAGGCCGAACTGCGCATCGCAGAGGCCGACTTCAAGCGCGCCGAGTCGCTGAACGCCGAAGAGATCATCCCGCGCAAGGACTTCCTGCGCGCGCAGGCTGACCGCGACAAAGCCGCGGCCGTGTTGCGGGCCGCAGCAGACCGGCTGCGCCTGCTGGGCGGCGCGCCGGGCGCCACGGGCAGCAGCGTGTCCGGCTTCACGGTCACAGCGCCGTTTGCGGGCACTGTCATCGAGAAGAAAGTGACGCTGGGTGAACTGGCGACGCCAAGTGAGCCCATGTTCACCGTCGCCGACCTGAGCCGCGTGTGGATTCAGGCTGCGTTGCCCGAAGCTGCACTGGCGAAAGTGCGGCTGGGCGCCAACGCGAAAGTCACCGTGCCGGCCTATCCGGGCGAAACTTTCACAGGCAAGGTCGGCCACATCGGCGCCATGCTCGACAAGGAGACGCGCACGGTCGCTGCGCGCATCGAAGTGCCCAACGCCGACGGCCGGCTCAAGCCCGAGATGTTTGCCACCGCAACCATCGAAGCGGTGGGTGAGAAGCGCGAAGCCATCTCGCTGCCCGACGCGGCCATCGTGCTGCTGGACGGCAAACCCTCGATCTTCGTGTTCGAGCAAGGCGCATACATGGCGCGCGAGGTCGAACCGGGTGAGCGGATCGGCGGGCGCACGGTGCTGAAGTCGGGTGTGAAGGCCGGCGACGAGGTCGTGACCGCCGGCACCTACGCGCTGAAGGCGCGCAAGCTGAAGTCGCAGCTTGGCCACGGGCATTGAGAAGGACCACTGACCATGCTCAATGCACTCATTGACGCCAGCCTGCGCTACAAGGTGCTGGTTCTCGTGGCCTTTGCCGTGCTCGTCGGACTGGGCGTCATGGCCTACCGGCAGGTGCCGGTGGATGCCTTTCCCGATGTCACGCCGGCACAGGTAAACATCTACACCGAGTCCCCCGGCGTCGCGGCCGAAGACATCGAGCGCCTGCTCACGGTGCCCATCGAAGCCGCGATGGCCGGCCTGGCCAACGTCGAAGTGGTGCGCTCGGTGTCGCTGTTCGGCCTGTCGTATGTCGGCGTGTACTTCAGTGACGACGTCGACATCTACTTCGCGCGCCGGCTTGTGGGCGAGAAGCTGCAAGAGGTCAAGGGCCGCCTGCCCCAAGGCTATGGCGAGCCGGAACTGGGCCCCAACAGCTCGGGTCTGGGCCAGGTCTTCTGGTACACGATCGAAGACGCCGACAAGAAGCTCAGCGCGATGGACCTGCGCACCTTGCAGGACTGGACTGTGCGGCTGATCCTGCGCACCGCGCCGGGCGTCGACGACGTGACGACCTGGGGTGGCCACGAGAAGCAGTTCCAGGTGCAGATCGACCCGCGCCGGCTGGTGAAGTACGGCCTGTCGTTCAAGGACGTGATGGAGCGGCTGGCGGCCAACAACAAGCAGGTCGGCGGCCAGTACCTGAACATCGGCGTCGAGCAGTACCTGGTGCGCGGCCTCGGGCTCGTCAACAACGCCGCCGACATCGGCACCATCGTCGTGGCCGAACTCAATGGCGCGCCGGTCTACGTGCGCGACGTGGCTGATGTGAAGGAAGCACCCGCCGTGCGCTTCGGCGCCGTCACCCGCAACGGCCAGGAGACCGTGCTGGGCATTGCGCTGGCGCGCATCAACGAAAACGCGGCCACCGTGGTGGCTGCCGTGAAGGAGAAGCTGGCCATCGCGCAGGCGGCGCTGCCCAAGGGCATCAAGCTCACCGCCGTCTACGACCGCACCGAGATCGTCGACAAGGCGCTGTCCACCTCCACCAACGCCTTGATCGAAGGCTCGATCCTGGTCGCGGTGATCCTGTTCCTGTTCCTTGGTGAATTCCGCTCGGCGATCGTGGTGATCGTAACCTTGCCACTGGCGATGCTGTTCGCGTTCATCTGCATGCAGCGCGTCGGCATGTCGGCCAACCTGATGTCGCTGGCAGGCCTGGCCATCGGCATCGGGATGATGGTCGACGGCGCGGTGGTGATGGTGGAGAACGCGTTCCGGCTGCTGTCGCATGCCCGCGTGACCCGAGAAGAGGGCCGACCTATCAACCGCACGCACATCGTGCTGGAAGCAGCGCGCGAGGTGGCCAATCCGATCGCGTTTGCGATCCTGATCATCATCGTGGTGTTCCTGCCGCTGTTCTCGCTGACCGGCTTGGAAGGCAAGCTGTTCAAGCCGATGGCGCTGACCATCACCTTCGCGATGGCCGGCTCGTTGCTGCTGTAGCTGACGCTGGTGCCGGTGCTGGCAGCGCTGATTCTGAAGCCCAAGGAAGAGAAGGACACCTGGCTCGTCAGGGGGGCCAAGAAGGCCTACCTGCCGGCGCTGGATTGGGCGCTGGACCGCAAGAAGACCGTGGTCGGCGCGGCGGTTGCGCTGCTGCTCGGGTCGCTGTCGTTGTTCCCGTTCCTGGGCAAGGAGTTCATGCCCACGCTGCAAGAGGACGCGATCATGTTCCGCGTCGTCGGCATTCCGTCCACGTCGCTCGACGAGTCCATTCGCGTGGCCAACGTGATGGACGCCAGCCTGCGCAAGAAGTACCCGCAGGTCAACGCCGTGCTGGCCACCATCGGCCGTGCCGAAAAGGGCGAGACAGCCGACGTCAACTACATGGAGGTGCTGCTCGACCTGAAGCCCAAGGACGAATGGCCGGTGAGGCAGTCCTATGCCGCACTCGGCCGCGAGATGCAGAAGTTCCTCGAAGGCGAAGTCGCCACGGCCGTGTTCGGCGCCACGCAGCCGATCCAGATGCGGGTCGAAGAACTCATCTCCGGCGTGCGCGCGACGCTGGCGTTGAAGATCTACGGCGAAGACCTCGACAAACTTGAGGAGCTGTCGGCGCAGCTCAAGGGCGTGATCGGCGCCGTGCCGGGCGTGGCCGACCTGGCTGCAGAGGCCAACAAGGGCAAGCCGCAGATGGTGATCCAGGTCGACCGGGAAGCCGCTGCGCGTTACGGGTTGAATGCCGACGACATCCTCGCCGTCGTGCAGGCCGGCATCGGCGGCGAGACGGTGTCGACGCTGATCCAGGGCACCCGACGATTCGACATCGCCGTGCGGCTGGCGGACGAGTTTCGCGGCAGCCCGTCGGCCATCGCCGCGATTCCGATCCGCACCAGCGAAGGCGCCATCGTGCCCTTCTCTCAAGTGGCGAAGATCGAGCTCGCCGAGGGCTACACCTTCGTGCGCCGCGAGGCGCTGCAACGCTACACGGTGCTGCAGATGGATGTGCAGGGCCGCGACATCGACAGTTTCGTCAAGGACGCCGACGCGGCCATCAAAGCCAAGGTGAAGCTGCCCACCGGCTACTGGGTCGAATGGGGCGGTGCGTTCGAGAACCAGCAGCGTGCCATGGCACGTCTGGGCGTGATCGTGCCGCTGACCATCGGCCTGATCTTCATCCTGCTGTACACCGCGTTCAACTCGGTGCGGCATGCCACGCTGATCATCGCCAACGTGCCGTTCGCCATCATCGGCGGCGTCATCGGACTGTTCAGCACCGGGCAGTACCTGTCGGTGCCGTCGGCGATC
>JANNMP010000433.1:0-6665 GCA_031398015.1 Burkholderiaceae bacterium | reverse complement strand
CGATGGGCGGCAGTGCCGCCATTGCGCTGATGGCGCGCCACCCCAAACTCATCAACCGGCTGATCTTGAATGACGTCGGCCCGCACATCCCGGCCAAACGGCGGCGGCGGCGGGCCGACACCATCGCCCGGCACTATGTGTTCCGTGAGCCGCAGGACTTGCTGCGCAAGATCGGCGCGTCGCAGAAGAACGACGGGCCGGTGGGCGATGACATCCGTTTCAACCTGACCTTCCACCAGACCCGCTGGTGCGACGAGGAGGGCGGGCGCATCTACCGCCACGACGTGCGCGCCATGCAGGCCTACCGCCGCGATGCGCAAAAAAGCCTGCTGCAGTGGGACGAATGGCAGCATGTGAACTGCCCCGTGCTGCTGGTGCACGGCATGCAGTCCGACGCGCTGTTCGACCCCACCATCCGCCGCATGGCGCGTGGCAAGCAGCTGCAGCTGATGCACATCCCCGACACCGGCCATGCGCCGCTGCTGGCCGACCGCCACCACATCGGCTACATCCGCCAGTGGCTGCTGGGCGAGGCCATGCCCGAGGGCGAGTTTTCGGTGCTGCATGCGCCGCAGCGCGAGGCCTACCCCGGCAACCCGATCCCGTTTGCACCCGTCAGCGCATTGCGCTGACGCACGGCAACCCACGCCGTGCCCAACGCTGCGACGCACCGGACCACGATGCGCCATCCCAAGCCATTTCCACGCGGCACCGTGCTGCACTTTGTGCGCCACGGCGCCACGGCTGCCAACCTGTGTGGCCTGCGCTGCGGTGGGGACCTGGATTTGCCGCTGACCGACACCGGCCGGCGCCAGGCACAGCAGGTGGGCCTGGCGCTGCTGCACAAGCGCGTGGCCCTGCGCCACATCGTCACCAGCGACCTGAAGCGCACCCGCGAGACGGCGGCACTGATCGCCGGTGTGCTGGGCAGTGGCCAGGCCATGCCCGCTGTGGTGGTCGAGCCCACCTTTGCCGAGCGCCGACTCGGTGACTGGAACCTGACCCCCACCGCCGACACCGAGGTGGCCCTGCGCGCCGGCCTGGTGCCACCGGGCGGAGAGGCGGGTGACGAGTTCCACGACCGCATCGTCGGTGCGCTGGAACGCATCCGCCCCTTGCTGGGCCAGCCGCTGCTGGTGGTCGGCAGCAAGGGTGTGGCCCGGGTGCTGGGTGAGCTGGGCGGCATGCCCGGCCGCCTGGCGCTGGACAACGGCGTGCTGTGCCAATTCGAACTGGGCCCACGTTTTGAAGAACTGGCCGATCTGGAGATCCTGTGAACAACAACACCCAAGTTTCCGCACCCGGTTCGGCCGCGTCATCAACGCTGTGGCCGCTGGCCTTGGCCTGCATGACGCTGGCCGCGCTGGCGCTGGACGTGTCGGGCCAGGCCGGCCGTCTGGCATTCACCGTGCCCTGCACCGTGTTTGCGCTGCTGCTGCTGCTGGCCCATGTGGTGCGCTTGCGTGGTGAGCGCGCCAGCACCGCCGCAACGTTGCCCGGCGACGCGCCGGCCGCCGCGCCCACCCCAGCCGCGCCACGCCCGGTGGGCCTGTGGGCCACCACTGACGCCCAAGGCCTGTGCACCGCCGTCAGCGACCAAGCAGCCAAGTGCCTGGGCGTGACGCCCGACGCATTGCTGGGCCAACCCGTCAGCCAACTGCTCGGCCCCTTGCACCGCGACGTGCTGCAGCAGGCATTGCAAGCCGCCGTGCTGGGCGCACCGCAACACCTGCAACTGCCCTGGGTCGGCGAAGCCGGCCGCGAACGCAGGCTGCAACTGCTGCTGGCGCCGCTGCCCGCCATCGCCGGCGCAGCAGCGGCCGGCCTGCCGACCAGCCCCGGTTGCAGCCTGCTGGCCACCGACGTGACGGCGCTGCAGACCGCACTGGAGGCCGCCCGCAACGGTGAGCGGCGGCTGCGCATCATCATGGACCAGATCCCGGTGACGGTGTCCTACATCGACGCCGACATGCGCTACCGCTACATCAACCGCGCCCAGCGCCAATGGCTGGGCAAGGAAGAGGCCGAGGTGCTGGACCACCCGGTGCGCGAGGTGGTGGGCGACGCGGTGTATGCCGACATCGAGCCGCGCCTGCGCCAGGCGCTGGCCGGCCAGGAAATTGCGCTGGAGCGCCAGCGCAATGACCGCTTCGGCAACCCGGTGTGGCACAGCGGGCGCCATGTGCCCGATGTCGATGACCGCGGCCAGGCGGTGGGCGTGTACACCGTGTTCTTCGACGTCAGCCAGCGGGCGCAGGCCGAGCAGCGCCTGCGCGAGCGTGAAAAGGAACTGCTGCAGCGCGAGCAGGAACTGCGCCAGGCCAAAGAGGTGGCCGAAAACGCCAGCCGCGCCAAGAGCGAGTTCCTGGCCAACATGAGCCACGAGATCCGCACGCCGATGAACGGTGTGCTGGGCCTGACCGAGCTGCTGCTGGAAACCCCGCTGGACGCCCAGCAGCGGCCGTTTGTGGAGACCGTGCGCAGCTCGGGTGAATCGCTGCTGCAGATCATCAACGATATTCTCGATTTCTCGAAGATCGAGGCCGGCAAGCTGGAGACCGAGCAGCTCGACTTCGACCTCTACCAGACGGTGGAAGACGTGGTGCAGCTGCTGGCCACGCGGGCCCATGCCAAGAACCTGGAGCTGGCCTGCCGCATCGACGAGCGCCTGCCCACTGCCCTGCGCGGTGACCCGTACCGGGTGCGCCAGGTGCTGACCAACCTGGTGGGCAATGCGCTGAAGTTCACCGAGAATGGCGAGGTGCTGGTGGACGTGCAATTGCACGACGCCCACACGCTGCGCTTTGCGGTGCACGACACCGGCATCGGCATCCCGGCGGAGGTTCGCGAGCGGCTGTTCAAGGCCTTTGAGCAAGCCGATGGCTCGACCACCCGGCGCTACGGCGGCACCGGGCTGGGCCTGGCCATCTGCAAGAGCCTGGTTGAACTGATGGGCGGTGCCATCGGCGTGGACAGCACCGCCGGTGATGGCAGCACCTTCTGGTTCACGCTGCCCATCGTGGCCGCCAGCCAGCTGCCGGCGGTGCCGGTGCTGGCCAACCTGGGCCAGCGCCATGTGCTGGTGGTCGATGACAACGCCACCAACCGCGAGATCGTCGAACACCACCTGAGCGCCGGCGGCATGCGCTGCAAGACGGCGGCCGACGGCTTCGAGGCGCTGGAGCTGCTGTACCAGGCCCATGCCGACGGCGATGCATTCGACGTGGCGGTGATCGACATGAAGATGCCGCGCATGGACGGCATCGGGCTGACCGGCGCCGTGCGCGGCGACGCCAAGCTGGCCGCCACCCGCCTGGTGCTGCTGACATCGCTGCATTCCACCGACGAGCTGGCGCGGGCCCGTGGCGCCGGCATCGACGCCTACTTGTCCAAGCCGGTGAAGCGGCAGGACTTGTTCCGCGCCCTGGCCCAGACCCTGGGCGAAGCCCTGCCCAGCACACCCGAGCCGGCGGCAGACCGCGGCCCCAAGGCCACCATCCTGGCCCGTGTGCTGCTGGCCGAGGACAACGGCGTGAACCAGGTGGTGGCGCGCAACATGCTCAAAGCCCTGGGTTGTGCGCATGTCATCGTGAAGAACGGCGCCGAGGCGCTGGCGGCCGTGCAGCAAGGCGGCTTCGACATGGTGCTGATGGACTGCCAGATGCCGGTGATGGACGGCTACGCCGCCACCCGCGCCATCCGCCAATGGGAGGCCGACTGCGGCGCCGGTGCACGTTTGCCCATCGTGGCGTTGACCGCCAACGCGCTGGTGGGTGACGCCCAGCTGTGCCTGGACAGCGGCATGGACGACCACCTGGCCAAGCCCTACACCCGCGGCCAGTTGCGCAACATCCTGCTGCGCTGGCTGCCGGCCCACCTGGTGCAGGCCGCCGCAGAAGAGGCCAGCGACGCCGCAGCAGCCACCAAGCCCGATTCACGCAGCAAACTGCTGGACCAGGGCGCGCTGGACAACATCCGCGCGGTCGATGACGACGGCTCGGTGCTGGACGAGGTGATCCAGATGTTCCTGGACGAGGCGCCGCTGCAGATGGCGGCGCTGCACAGCGCCGACGCGGCGGGTGATCTGGCCACGCTGGCGGCCACCGCCCACGCCATGAAATCAGCCAGCCTGAACGTGGGCGCCAAGGCCCTGGGCGAGCTGTGCCGCCGGCTGGAGAAGCAGGCCAAGAGCAACGAGCGCAACGGCATCAGCGATCTGGTCAGTGCCATTGCCAGCATGCTCGACAGCGTGCGGCCGCTGTTGCGCGCCGAGATGCGCTGCGACGCGCGGCAGCCGGCATGACAGCGCCGCAGCACCACACCGCAGGAGCCATGCGATGAACAGCAAACCCCGCATCCTGATGGTCGATGACGATGCCGGTGCCCGGCGCCTGACCCGGGCCACGCTGAACAAGGCCGGCTTCGACGTCATCGAGGCGGCCAACGGCGCATTGGCGCTGGAGGCGATTCACCAGGCCATGCCCGACCTGGTGCTGATGGACGTGAGCATGCCGGTGATGGACGGCTTCACCGCCTGCGCCGAGCTGCGCCGCCTGCCCGGTGGCACGCGCGTGCCGGTGACCATGATCACCGGGCTGGACGATACCCAGTCGATCGAGCGCGCCTTCGAGGTCGGCGCCACCGACTTCATCACCAAGCCGATCAACTGGAGCGTGTTGCCGCACCGGGTGCGCTACATGCTGCGCGCCAGCAAGGCCATCAACACGCTGGAGCAGCACCAGCGGCGCTTGTCCAATGCCCAGCGCATTGGCGAGATGGGCGATTGGGAATGGGACGTGCCCAGCGACCAGTTGACACCGTCAGAGCAGTCCTGGCAGCTGTGTGGCCATGCCACCGACCCTGGCCGGCCAACGCTGGCGGCGTTTCTGGCCGCCGTGCCCGCCGACGATGCGCAACGTGTGCTGGCCGCGTTCGAGCGCGCCCGTTGCAGCGGTGAAGGCTTTGCCATCGACCACCGCATCGCCCTGCCCGGTGGCGGCATGCGCCATGTGCAGCAGCAGGTGGAAGTGATCGAACGCGGCGCCGACGGCGGCGCCCGCCACCTGGCCGGCGCGGTGCACGACATCACCCGCCGCAAGGATGCCGAGGAGCAGATCCGCCGGCTGGCCTATTACGACCCGCTCACCGGCCTGCCCAACCGGCTGCTGTTCACCGAGCAGCTGTCGCGCGCCATCGCCCATGCCGCCCGGGTGGGCAGCCAATTGGCGGTGATCTTTGTCGACCTGGACAACTTCAAGCGCGTCAACGACACGCTGGGCCACCGCGCCGGCGACGAGCTGCTGCGCAACGCCAGCGCGCGGCTGTCAGCGGTGCTGCGCGGCCACGACACCATGGCCCGCCACACCGACAACAGCGGCCACACCATCGCCCGCCTGGGCGGCGACGAATTCACGGTGCTGCTCAATGGCCTGGGCCGGCCCGAAGACGCGGCCCTGGTGGCCCAGCGCCTGGTGGCGGCGCTGGCCCAGCCGGTGGTGGTGCAGGGCACCGAGGTGTTCGTGGGTGGCAGCGTGGGCGTGGCCATCTACCCCAACGACGGCAGCGATGTCGACACCTTGCTGATGCATGCCGACACCGCGATGTACCGCGCCAAGGCCAGCGGGCGCGGCGGCTTCCAGCTCTATGACCCGTCGATGAACGCCCGCGCACTCGACCGGCTGCACATGGAGACCCAGCTGCGCCGGGCGCTGGAGCGGCGTGAGTTCGTGCTGCACTACCAGCCGCGGGTGGACGTGCTGAGCAACCGCATCGTCGGCGCCGAGGCGCTGATCCGCTGGCAGCATGCCGAGCGTGGCCTGCTGCCGCCGAGCGAGTTCATCCCGATGGTCGAAGACACCGGCCTGGTGATCCCGATCGGCGAATGGGCCATCGGCGAGGTCTGCCGCCAGCAGGCGGCCTGGCGCAGCAACGGCACCGAGCCAGTGCCAGTGGCGGTGAACCTGGCATCGACCCACTTGCGTGAGCAGGGCCTGCCGGCGCTGGTGCGCGCCGCGCTGGAGCGCCACGGCGTGGCCGCCAGCCTGCTGGGCATCGAGGTGACCGAATCGATCCTGCTGGCCGACCCCGAGGTGAGCATCGGCATTGCCAGCCAGCTGTGCGCCATGGGCGTGCATCTGTCGATCGACGACTTCGGCACCGGCTACTCGTCACTGAGCTATCTGAAGCGGCTGCCGATCGCGGCGCTGAAGATCGACCGCAGCTTTGTGCGTGACTTAGACACCGACCCCGACGACGAGGCCATCGTCAGCGCCATCATCGCGCTGGCCCACAGCCTGAAGCTGCGGGTGGTGGCCGAGGGTGTGGAGACACACTCGCAGCTGGCCTTTCTGCAGAGCCGCAAGTGCGACGAATACCAGGGCTTCCTGAACAGCCGCGCTGTCGCACCCGACGACTTCGAGGCGCTGCTGCGTGCCTGCCGCCGGCCCGAGCTGAAAGTGCTGGCCGCCTGACGGCTGGCCGCTGGTGGGCTGGTGGTGCGCTGCTGATGCGCTGCTGGTGCGCTCGATGATGGCAGGCACGGATCCGATACACGTGCTGGCGGCTTTGCCGGCACCCGATCCGACGTCAGAGCGGTTCGCCGATTCGGTCCCCGGCCCTTTGCTCAGCGTGTGGCCGCGCCCCGCCATGCCAGCAGCGCAACAAGC
>JANNMP010000429.1:0-7358 GCA_031398015.1 Burkholderiaceae bacterium | reverse complement strand
GGCCAGACGCACCGCCGCGCCGAGTTGCGGGCGCTTACAGCTGGTTCAGCGGGATCGCGATGTCGACCACGTTGTTCGAGCCATCGAAGCTGCCGCGCAGCGTGGCCTTGCCGGTTGGCAGCTTGATGCTGTAGAGGCCGTTCCTGCTGTCCGTGGCCGTCGTGATGATCGCCAGCGACTGCACGTCGACGGTGACACCGACGATCAGATTGCCGGCACGCTCGCAGTCCCGCTGGGCACCGTCAAATCGTGGATCCGCCGCGGCCTGCTGGCGCTGAAGGACTGCATGTCGTGAACCTTGCCGATCCAGAGGAACGCAGCGTGGCTGCCGGCGAGTACGTGCTGGGCACGCTTGACGACGACGATCGCCAGACCATCGAGCAGGCCCTGGCGTCCGATCCGGCGCTGCAGGCCGACGTCTACGCTTGACAGGACCGCCTGGTCGCACTGGCGCAACGCGCTGGGCCGGTCGAGCCGCCCACGCACCTGTGGCGGGGCATCGCGCAGCGGCTGGCCCGCCCGATGGCGCACACGCCGGCCGAGGCCGTTTCACCGGCGCTGCCGGCCCGGGCCGCCAACGATGGCCAGTGGCGCCGCCTGCGGCTGTGGCAGGGCATCGGCGGCTTGGCCGTCGCCGCGTCGCTGGTGCTCACCACGCTGCTGGTGACGCGCACGCCGGCGCCTACCGAGCCGCGCTACCTTGCCGTGCTGCAAGCGCCCGACCAGTCGGTCGGCTGGGTGGTCGAAGCTCGGGCCGACGGCGCCGTGCGGCTGGTACCGGTCGGCGCTGCTGCCGCCGTGCCGACGGGCAAGGTGTTGCAGTTCTGGACCAAAGCGCAGGGCGCCCGCGGCCCGACGTCGCTCGGCCTGGTTGCCAATGGCCGGGTCACTGAGCGACCCGCAGCCCGCTTGCCCACGCTGCAAGCGCAGCAACTGTTCGAGCTGACGCTGGAGCCCGAAGGCGGCTCGCCGCTGGACCGGCCGACAGGGCCGGTGCTGTTCCTCGGGCGCACGGTGCGGCTGCAGCGTCCGGCCGTATGGCTGCTTCGTGCGACAGCCCGCGCACCTTGAAGGCGTCAACTTGACTCATCGGCTTTGCTCGCGTCGGGTGGCCGCGATCACGCCCTGCATCACATTCCTGTTTGTCGCTGCCGGCATGCTCGCCGTGCCGGCAAGCCGACGGTCTTTGCCGCGCCGTATTCAGCTGATGGCGACGCACGTCATGCAAGTCAGTCTCGACCCCGCACTGCGGCATCACTGTCATAGGTCAGGCGATGCCGATGACCATGTGCGCCTGGATGCTCAGGCGCCATTGGTTGCGTATTTCAGCCCATCGTGGACCGTGTTTCAGTCTGGTCGTGGACGCTGTTTCAGCGTGATCGTGGACGATGGGGTGGCGCGCAGGTGATCTTCTGACCGGCATAGGCTGGCCGCTTTTTGCGGTCCCAGTCGGTGCCATCGAACAGGGTCACCATGCGCCGTATCCGAGAGGCATTGCGCCTGCACCTGCAGGCTGGGTTGAGCGACAACGAGGTCGGACGCGTCCTGAAGATTTCCAAGAGCGCGGTCGGCAAGTACGTCTCGCTGGCCAAGGTGGCCGGCGTGGACAGCGCGGTGGCCGACGGCCTCAGCGATGAAGAAGTTGAGGCCCGGCTGTACCGGGCCCCGCTGGCCAGCTGCAGCCACCAGCTGGCGCCCGACTTCAGCGCCGTCCACCAAGAGCTCAAGCGTTCGGGCGTCACGCTGATGCTGCTGTGGGAGGAATATGCCAGCGCCAACCCGTTGGCCAGCAAGTACACGCAGCTTCTGCGTGAAGTACCGCGAGTTCGCCAAGGCGCAGCTGCGCTCGATGCGCCAGGTGCACATTGCCGGCAAGAAGCTGTTCATCGACGACGCAGGCGACACCGTGCCGCTGGTTGCTGCTGCCACCGGCGAGATGCTCGGCGTGACGGTCAAGGGCGCGTCGGTCAGCATCACGCTCAATGCCGTGCCCACCACGGCCAAGGCCAGCGCCGGCAGCAGCTGGCAAGCCCGCTTCGTCAACACCTGGGCGCCGCGCCGCAGCGGCTGCACCCGAATGCGCAGCTGTGCCTGAACGTGGCGCTGGCACCGGAATTGAGCAACCTGCGCCCGGGCCGTTGATGCCGGCACCAGCGCGGCGGGGCTGCCAGCCATCGGCGCCCCACCCGTTTGCATGGCGCTGGCGCCGATGGCGTGAAATTCCCGATGCCCAGACCGCTGCGCGGCCATATGCTGGTGGCCATCCCAACGCAAAACCTGTTCACCATGGCCAAGCAACTGCTGATCTACGAAACCGCCGTGCCGCTGAACCCGGCCCGCCACGGTGATGCCTGCCTCGATGCCGCAGCGGCCAACTACGCCTTCAGTGCCGGTGTCAATGCCGTGCCGCTGATGGCGGTGGAACTGCTGCGCGCGGCCGGCGAGTACGCGGTGGTGTTCACCCCCGCCGGTGACGACATGCTGCCCGCGGCGGTGCTGGGCGTGCGCGGTCAGCAGAACCTGTACCTGTCGGCCGACGCGCAGTGGCAGGCCAAGTACATCCCGGCCTTCATCCGGCGCTACCCGTTCGTCTTCTCGGCCAGCGCCGACGGCAAGACGCTGACGCTGTGCATCGACGAAACGCACCCCGGCGTCAACCGCGACGGCCGCGGCCAGCGCCTGTTCGGCGACGACCGCAAGCCATCGGCCTACACCGCCGGGGTGTTGAAGTTCCTGCAGGAGTACCAGGCCCAGTTCGAGCGCACACGCCAGTTCGGCCGGCGCCTGAAAGACCTGGGCCTGCTCGCGCCGATGCAGGCCGAAGTCACCACGCCCGGCGGCGAGAAGATCAAGTTCGGCGGCTTCTTCACCGTCTCGCGCGAGAAGCTGCGTGCACTTGACGCCGACACGCTGGCCGCGCTGGCGCGCAGCGATGAGCTGGAGCTGGTCTACCTGCACCTGTTCTCGATGCACAACTTCAACGATGTCAAGGACCGGCTGATCGGCACGCTGCCCAGCGCTGAGCCGGCGGCGGCCGGGGCCGGGGCCGGGGCCGGGTGATGGCGTTGGCGTTGGCGATGGTGATGGTGATGCCGGCGTTGGTGGCCGCCGCTGCATGGTGCACACGGCGCACAGGGCGTCGCGCAAGCGCTTGAGCGATGCAGGCGGCCGCCCCGGTTTTTTCACTCGTTGACGAACAGCAGGCGCGCGCCGAGTCGGCGGCCTGGTCGCGCTTTGCCTCGGCCGCCGACGACGCCGAGTTCTGCAGCGGCTGGCTGGCCTTGCTGGCCGGGCGCATCGGCCATGCCCGCGCAGCGCTGCTGCTCACCGGTGACACCGAGCAAGGCCCGTTCACCGTGGCGGCGGCCTGGCCCGACGCCCAGCGCGACCTGACCTACCTGGGCGCGGTGGCCCAGCGTGCGCTGGTCGAGCGCCAGGGCGTGGTGGCAGCGCCCGACGGCGGTGATGCACGGCCTGAGCGGCCGGCGCATGTGGGCTACCCGATCGATGTCGGTGGCCGCCTGCATGGCGCGGTGGTGGTTGACCTGGCCGGCGGCGCCAGCGCCGAGCTGCAGGCCGCGCTGCGCCAGATCCATTGGGCCAGCGGCTGGTTGATGGACCACTTCCGCCAGCGCCAGCTGCGTCAGACCGAGGCCGAGCTGGCCCGCGTCGGCCTGCTCAATGCGCTGATGGCCACCGCGCTGCAGCACCGCCGCCTGGCGCCGTCGGCGCTGGCGGTGGCCAATGAGCTGGCGGCGCGCCTGGCCTGCGACCGGGTGTCGGTCGGCTTCGAACACGACGACAGCATCGTGCCCATGGTGATGTCGCACACCGCCAGCTTCGACGTGCGCTCCGACCTGGTGCGTGCGCTGTCGGCGGCGATGGACGAGGTGCTGGACCTGGGCAGCCTGGTGCTGCTGCCCGAGGCGGGCGGCGCTGCGGCTGCCAGCAGCTCGGGCAGCGACGCCGGCGGCAATGTGGGCGGCAATGCGGGCGCTGTCCCTGCCGCTGCAGCCCAGCCGCTGGGCGCCATCGCCCATGCCGACGCCGCGCTGACGCTGGGCGCCCAGGCCATGTTGTCGGCGCCACTCACGCACCAGATGCAGACCATCGGCGTGATCACGCTGGAGCGCCGCGCCGGCCCGCCATTCGACGCCGAGGCCCAGCGCCTGGTGGCGGCGCTGGGCGTGATGCTGGGGCCGGTGTGGGCGCAGCAACGCCTGGCTGAACGGCCGCTGCTGTGGCGTGCCGCCGACCGCTGGCGCGACGCCCAACGCGCGCTGTTCGGGCCGCGCCACCCGGGCTTCAAGCTGATCACCGCCAGCCTGGCGCTGCTGGTGCTGGTGCTGGCGCTGTGGACCACCGATCACCGCGTCTCGGCCCGCACCGTGGTCGAAGGCGCGACCCAGATCGCCGCGGTGGCGCCGTTCGACGGTTTCATCGCCGACAGCCAGGCACGTGCCGGTGACACGGTGCGCAAGGGCCAGGTGCTGGCCCGGCTCGATGACCGCGACCTGCTTCTCGAACGCGCACGCTGGTCGGCCGAAAGCGCGCAGTTGCAGCGCAAGTTCCAGGTGGCGATGGCCGGCGCCGACCGCAGCGCCATGGGCGTGCTGGCGGCGCAGGCGCAGCAGGCGCAGGCGCAGCTGGCGCTCGTTGACGCGCGCCTGGCGCGGGCGTCGCTGGTGGCGCCGTTTGACGGCGTGGTGGTCTCGGGTGACCTGAGCCGCTCGATCGGCACGCCGGTCGAGCATGGCCGCACGCTGTTCGAGGTGGCGCCGCTGGACGGTTTTCGCGTCGTGCTGCAGGTCGATGACCGCGACATCGGCCGCGTCGCCAGCGGCCAGCGTGGTGAGCTGGTGCTGTCCAGCCTGCCCGACCGCGCGCTGCCGTTCACCGTCAATGCGGTGACACCGGTGGCCACCCAGGTCGACGGGCGCAATGTGTTCCGCGTCGAAGCCCGCATCGAGGGCGCGCCGCAGCACCTGCGTCCCGGCATGGAAGGTGTGGGCAAGGTGCTGGTGGGCGAGCGCAAGCTGTTGTGGATCTGGACCCACCGCTTCGTCGATTGGCTGCGGCTCACGTTCTGGGCCTGGTCGCCCTGAACGGCCGAGGGCCCCAGCAATGGCCGACGACGCGCCGCTGCAAAGCAGCCTGTGGTACCGCGTGGCGGGCCTCAAGCCGCGCCTGTTGGCGCGCGTGCGGCTGCACCGCCACCGCTACCGTGGCGAGCGCTGGTACCTGCTGCAAGACCCGGCCTCGGGCCGGGTGCAGCGCTTCACCCCGGCGGCGCGGCTGCTGCTGGCGGCGATGGACGGCCAGCGCACGGTCGATGCGCTGTGGCAACTGGCGCGCCAGCGCCTGGGCGAAGACGCACCGACGCAGGACGAGGTGATCCAGCTGCTGGGCCAGCTGCACGCCGCCGACCTGCTGGCCACCGACGCCGCGCCCGACGCGCTGGAAGTCTTCGAGCGCGGCAGCAAGCAAGAGGCGGCCAAGCGCCGCCGCTCCTGGGCCAACCCGATGGCGCTGCGCATCCCGCTGTGGGACCCGGGCCGCTTTCTCGACCGCCATGCGGCGCTGTGGCGCGCGCTGTGGAGCCGCTGGGCCGCGCTGGCCTGGCTGGCGGTGGTGCTGCCGGCGCTGCTGCTGCTGCCCCAGCACTGGCCCGAGCTGACCGGCAACCTGTCTGACCGCGTGCTGCAGGCCGACAACCTGCTGCTGATCGTGCTGGTCTTCCCGCTCATCAAGGCGCTGCATGAGCTGGGCCACGCCACCGCCACGCGCGCCGCCGGTGGTGAAGTGCATGACATGGGCCTGATGCTGCTGGTGCTGATGCCGGTGCCGTATGTCGATGCATCGTCGGCCACGGTGCTGCGCTCGCGCTGGCAGCGCGCGCTGATCGGCGCCGCCGGCATGGTGGTGGAGCTGTTCATCGCCGCACTGGCCTTCTACGCCTGGCTGGCGCTGGAGCCTGGCCTGGTGCGGGCGCTGTGCTTCAACATCCTGGTCGTCGCCGGTGTGTCCACCCTCGTCTTCAACGGCAACCCGCTGCTGCGCTACGACGCCTACTACATCCTGGCCGACCTGATCGAGCTGCCCAACCTGGCGCAGCGCGCCACCCGCTACTGGGCCTACCTGTTCGAGCACCATGTGCTGCGGGTGCGCGACGCCAGCTCACCAGCCATCAACGCCGGTGAACGTGCCTGGTTCTTCGGCTATGGCCTGCTGTCCACGCTCTACCGCATCTTTGTCACCCTGGCCATCGCGCTGTTCATCGGCACGCAGTTCTTCTTCTTCGGCGTGCTGCTGGCGTTGTGGGCGGTGTTGGCGATGATGGGCCTGCCGGTGTTGCGCGCCATCAAGCACCTGCAGTCGCGCCCCAGCCTGCGGGCGCGGCGCCCACGCGTGCTGGCCGGCGCAATGCTGCTGGTGGCGGTGCTGGGCGGCACGGCGCTGTGGTGGCCGGCGCCGCACAGCACGCAAGCCGACGGCGTGGTCTGGCTGCCCGAGCAGGCCACGCTGCGCGCCGGCACCGGCGGCTTCATCGGCAGCATCGAGCAGCCGCCTGGCAGCCTGGTGCGCGCCGGCCAGGTGCTGATCACGCGCAATGACCCGGCGCTGGCGGCGCAACTGCAGGCGCTGCAGGGCCGGGTGGCCGAGCTGGAGGCCAGCCATGCGATCGAGCTGGTCAACGACCGCGCGCGGGCCTTGATCGTTGAGGAGCAGTTGCTGCTGGAACGCCAGGCGCTGGCGCGGGCGCAGCAGCGCGGCGCGCAGCTGCCGGTGGCAGCGCCATCGGACGGCATCTTCACGCTGCCCGCGCCGCTGGACTTGCCCGGCCGCTGGCACGCGCAGGGCGAGGTGATCGGCCATGTGCTGGGCGCTGATGCGCCGGTGGTGCGGGTGGTGGTCGAGCAGGCCGAAGCCGGCCTGGTGGCCGCTGGCACGCAGCGCGTGGCGGTGCGCCTGTCCGACGACATCGCGCGGGTGATCCCGGCGCGCATCGTGCGCCAGGTGCCATCGGGCGGCGATGAGGCGCCAAGCAAGGCGCTGCTGGCGCCGGGCGGCGGCCGCGTCGCGGCCGACCCCCGTGACCCCGAGGGCCGGCGCGCGCTGGAGCGCTTCTTCGAATTCGACCTGGCGCTGGACGAGCCGCTCGGCCACGCACCGGCCTATGGCCAGCGTGTGCACGTGCGCTTCGAGCTGGCGCCGGTGCCGCTGGCCACGCAGCTGTGGCGCATCGCGCGGCGCCTGTTCCTGCGCCATTTCGAGGTCTGACCGGGCGCAGCACATGGGCCACGCCAGCCTGCTCCGCCTGCAGCACGGTGACCTGGCGCCGGGGCGGCCGTATGCCG
>JANNMP010000417.1:0-5970 GCA_031398015.1 Burkholderiaceae bacterium | reverse complement strand
CTTGGCGGGCTCGTCCAGCGCGCTGTAGTCGTCGTGCAGCCGCGCCTCGCGCAACAGCTCGGCCACCACCGTCTCGTGTTTGTCGCTGCTCTGGCGCAAATCCACCGTGGCCAGGTGGAAGCCGAACACCTGCACCGCACGCTTCAGCGGCGCCAGGCGCGGCGCCACCAGGGCCTGCGCATGGTGGCTTTGCAGGCTGGCCTCGATCACGCCCAGGTCAGCCAGAAACTGCGCCGGGCTGGTGTAGGCGTTCTGCGGCAACACCGCATGGCGCAGCGCCTCGGTGCCGGTCAGCTCATGCAGGGTGGCGGCCAGGCGGGCGTACATGCCCACCAGCGCGCGGCGGTAGGGCTCGTCCTCGCGGTGCGGGTTCTTGTCGGGTGAGGCGTCGGCCAGCGCCAGCATCGCCGGTGTCACGCCGGCCAGCATCTGGCTGATCGACAGCTCGGCGCCCAGCGCATGCACCTCGGTGAGGTAGAAGCGCAGCGCCACTTCGCTTTGCCGGGCCAGCGCCATGCGCAAGGTGTCGGCAGTGACGTTGGGGTTGCCGTCGCGGTCACCGCCGATCCACTGGCCCATGCGCAGGAAGCTGGGCACATCAAAGCCCGCCAGGTGTTCTTCGATCTCGGCATACAGCCGCGGGATCTGGCGCAGGAAGGTGCTCTGGTAGTAGCTCAGCGCGTTTTCGATCTCGTCGGCCACGGTGAGCTTGGTGTAGCGCAGCATGCGCGTCTGCCACAGCTGGGTGATGCGGGCGCGCATCAGCGCCTCGTTGCTGCGCTGGGCGCGCTCGGTGGCCAGGTCGTCGCGCTCGCCGATCAATTCGGCAATGGCGCGCTCGGCGTCCAGGATGCTCTTGCGCTGCACCTCGGTGGGGTGGGCGGTGAGCACCGGCGAGATGTAGGCCGCCGCCAGCATGCCGGCCACGTCGGCCGAGCGGATGTCGGCGCGGTGCAGGCGTTCGAACGTCAGCGCCAGGCTGCCGTCCTGCAGGTGGCCCTGACGCTCATGGTGCTGGCGGCGGCGCACATGGTGGCGGTCCTCGGCAATGTTGGCCAGGTGGCTGAAGTAGCTGAAGGCGCGGATCACGCTCACTGTCTGGTCGGTCGACAGGTTCTTCAGCAGCCGGTCGAGCACCCGGCCGGCCGAGGCGTCCTTCTTCAGCCGGTAGGCCACGCTCAACTGGCGCACCCGCTCGATCAGCTCGAAGGCTTCTTTGCCCTCTTGCTCGCGGATCACGTCGCCCAGCAGCCGGCCAAGTAACCGGATATCGTCCATCAGCGCCCGGTTCTTGGCGGCGGCGTCACCGGCATCGGCCAGTTTCATGGCTGGTTGCACAGGCGGCCGGCTGCGTTTGGCGGGCTTGGCGGGGCTGCTGGGGCTGGGCATGGTGGGGCTCCAAAGTCGTAACCAGGTTACCAATCGAGGTGGTCGGGCCGCATTCTGGCAGGTGGCCGGGGCGGCGGATTGGCCTAGCGATAATCGGGCCACCATGACGCCACATTCCGCCAGCGCAGAGCCAGCAGCCGGTGCACAACACACCCTGATCGCCACCCGCGAGAGCCGCCTGGCACTGTGGCAGGCCGGGCATGTGCGTGATCTGCTGGCCACCCGCTTCGGCCTGCAGGTGGGGCTGCTGGGCATGACGACACTGGGCGACCAGATCCTCGACCGCGCGCTCAGCAAGGTGGGCGGCAAGGGCCTGTTCGTCAAAGAGCTGGAAGTGGCGCTGGAAGAAGGCCGCGCCCACCTGGCAGTGCATTCGCTGAAAGACGTGCCGATGGAGCTGCCCGCAGGCTTTGTGCTGGCGGCGGTGCTGGCGCGTGAAGACCCACGCGATGCCTTCGTGTGCAACCGGTTTGCCTCGGTGGCTGACCTGCCACCGGGCGCGGTGGTGGGCACCAGCAGCTTGCGCCGCGTGGTGCAGCTGAAGAACCTGCGGCCCGATCTGCGCATCGAACCGCTGCGCGGCAACCTGGACACCCGGCTGCGCAAACTCGATGAGGGCGGTTATGACGCCATCGTGCTGGCGGCAGCGGGCCTGAAACGCCTGGGCCTGGCCGAGCGCATCCGCGCGCCGTTCGATGCGGCGGTGATGATCCCTGCCGCCGGCCAGGGTGCGCTGGGCATCGAGGTGCGCAGCGACGCTGGCACCTTGCGCGCGCAACTGGCCCAGCTGGTGCACGCGCCCACCTGGCTGGCCGTGCATGCCGAGCGTGCGGTGTCGCGTGCGCTGGGTGGCAGTTGCAGCATGCCGCTGGCCGCGCATGCGGTGTGGCAGGGTGATCAACTGGTGCTGGCCGCCGCGCTGGGCCATGCCGAAGACACCGCCCGGCCGCTGCTGCGCACCAGCGCCCAGGCCCGCGTTGCGCAGCACAGCGGCGCCGATGCCACCGCCGCAGCGGACGCACTCGGCCGCCTTGCCGCGTCGCAGTTGCGCGCCTTGGGCGCCGACGCCTACCTGGCCACCGCGCCGGGCGGCTGAACAGCGGCCGCGCTGCGGCGCTGCGGCATTGCGGTCCACACCATGGCCGATCTGCCCCATGTGCTGGTGACCCGGCCGCAGCCCCAGGCCGACGACTGGGTGGCCAAGCTGCAGGCCCTGGGTATGCGCGCCAGTGCCTTGCCCTTGCTGGGCATCGATGGCCCCACCAACCCGGCAGCCACCTTGGCCGCCTGGCAAACCATCTTGGCAGGCGCCGACAGCGGCGGCCGCAGCCTGGTGATGGTGATGTTTGTCAGCCCCGGCGCGGTGCAGCGCTTCTTTGCGCAACGCCCGGCCGGCGCAGCCTGGCCCGCCGCTGTGCTGGCCGCAGCACCCGGCCCTGGCACGCGCCAGGCGCTGCGCCAAGCGGGTGTGCCCGAGGCACTGCTGTGCAGCCCGCCTGAGGCCGCCGGGATATTCGACTCAGAAGCCTTGTGGGCAGTGCTGCAGCCCCGTTGCACCTGGGCCAGCAGCAGCGCCCTGGTGGTGCGCGGCGAGTCTGGCCGCGACTGGCTGGCCGAAACGCTGCGCCAGCATGGCACCCAGGTGCACTTTGTCGAGGCCTACCGGCGCACCGCACCGGTGCTGGGCGCGTCGGCGCAGGCCCTGCTGGCAGCGGCATTGGCAGCGCCGGCAGCCCATTGCTGGCTGTTTTCCAGCAGCGAAGCGGTCGGCCACCTGCGGGCGTTGGCGCCCGCTGCCGATTGGGCGCAGGCGCGTGCGCTGGCCAGCCATCCGCGCATTGCCGAGGCCGCGCGCCAGCTCGGCATCGGCCGGGTGCAACATGTGGCGCCATCGCCTGACGCCGTGTGGCAAGCCCTGCACGGCACGGCCGTGTGACAGCGGTCTGGCAGCAGTCTCAAAGCAAGCTCACAGCCGCCAGGCCGGGCTTTGGCCGCACAAGGCCGTCGATACAATCTTGCCGAACGTGAGCGACACCGCCCCTTCAGCCAACCCACCGTCAGCCGCGCCCGGCCCGGCCCCTGCCGAGCCAGCACCGGCACCCGGCGTGCCGCTGCCGGCGCCGGCCCCGTTGCCGCCCACGGCCCAGCACCTGCCCAGCGCCTGGTGGATCAGCGTGGCGGTGGTGGGCGCGCTGGCGGTGGTGGCCATCACTCTGGCGCTGATGGGCCAGCAGCGCATCAAATCACTCGAGCAGGAGCTGGTGCGCCGCCAGCAGGACAGCCAGGGCCAGGCCATCGAGGCGCGGGCGCTGGCCCAGCAGGCGCAAGAGCTGGCGCGGGCCGCTGAAACCAAGGTGACCCTGCTCGACGGCCGGGTGGCCGAAACCGCATTGCAGCGCACCCAGCTTGAAGAGCTGATCCAGCAGCTGTCACGCTCACGCGACGAGAACGTGCTGGCCGATGTGGATGCGGCGGTGCGTGTGGCCGTGCAGCAAAGCACCATCACCGGCAGCGCCGAGCCGCTGGCTGCGGCGTTGCGCCAGAGCGAAGAGCGCCTGGCGCGCCTGAACCAGCCGCGGGTGGAGCGGGTGCGGCGGGCGCTGGCGCGTGACCTGGACCGGGTGCGCGCGGTGGCCGTCAGCGACATTGCCAGCCTCACCATCAAGCTCGACGAGGCGATCCGCACCGTCGATGACCTGCCGCTGCTGGCCCAGCCGGAACGCCGCGCCCCGGCGACACCACGCCCGGGGGCTGTTGCCGCAGCCGCTGCAGGGGCGTCGGCAGCCTCGGCCCCGGCGCCCAGCGCAGGCTGGTGGCCTTGGGTGCAATCACAGGGCGCCTGGGCCGGTGGGCGCGTTTGGGGCGAGGTCAAGAGCCTCGTGCGCGTGACCCGCATCGACCACCCTGAAGCGGCCTTGCTGGCCCCCGACCAGGCCTGGTTTCTGCGTGAGAACCTGAAGCTGCGCCTGCTCAACGCCCGGCTGGCGCTGTTGTCACGCCAGTACGACACCGCCCAGGCCGACTTGCGTGACGCGGTGGCCTCGCTGGAGCGCTACTTCGACCGCAGCGCGCGCCGCGTGGTGCTCACCTCCGACCTGGTGCGCCAGGTGGCGGGCCAGGCCCGGCAAGTGAGCTTGCCCCGGCCCGACGAGACGCTGGCCGCGCTGTCTGCGGCGCAGGCCGGGCGCTGACCCGGCAGCCAGCCAACAGCAGCGGCAATGCGCAACATCGTCTGGCTGGTGCTGCTGTTCGCGGTGGCGGTGGTGGCTGCGCTGACCCTGGGCGACAACGACGGCATGGCCTCGTTCTACTGGGAAGGCTGGCGTGTAGACCTGTCGCTGAACTTCTTCATCCTGGCCGCACTGGCCACCGGCTTTGCCGTGATGACGGCGGTGCAGGCGGTCAATGGCTTGATCGGCCTGCCAGAGCGGGCGCGTGAATGGCGGCTGCTGCGGCTGGAGCGCGCTGCCCAGGCGGCGCTGCGCGAGGCACTGGCCGAATACTTCGGCGGCCGCTATGCCCGCGCGCACAAGGCTGCGCAGCGTGCCATCACCATCCAGGACGACCGCCACGACCCGGGCGACGACCATGAATTCCGCACCCTGGCGTGCCTGCTGGCGGCAGGCAGCCTGCACCGGCTGCAAGACCGCAACCGGCGCGACGACATGCTGCGGCGCGCGCTGCGGCCCGGCAAGCGTGGTGCCAACCAGGCGGTGGACGATGGCGCGCGTTTGCTTGCCGCTGAATGGGCGCTGGACGACCGCGATGGCCCGCGTGCATCAAGCGTGCTGGCCGAGCTGCAGCCCGGCGTGGCGCGCCGCACGCAGGCACTGCGGCTGAAGCTGCAGGCCGCACGGCTGGAGCGCCGGCCGATGGATGCGCTGCACACGGCGCGGCTTCTGGCCAACCACCAGGCGTTTTCCAGCACGGCAGCGCAGGGCCTGCTGCGCTCGCTGGCCATCGAGGCGCTGGAATCAGCCCATGACGCCGACCAGTTGCGCCGCGCCTGGCAGCAGTTCGACGCCGCCGACCAGCAAGACCCGTTTGTGGCCGCGCGCGCTGCCCGCCGTGCAGTGCTGCTGCAGGCCGCAGAAGACGGCCGCGCCTGGCTGCGCCCGCTGTGGGACCGCCTGGACACATTGGGCGCCGACGGCCGCGCCGAAGTGGCATTGGCCCTGGTCGATACCGCCGCTGGCCTGGGGCCGGACTGGTTGGCCCGCATCGAGCTGGCCCAGCGCGCCCACCCGACCGAGCCGGCGGTGCAGGCCGCCGTGGGCGCCGTGCTGGCCGAGTGCCAACTGTGGGGCAAAGCCCGCCGCCCGCTGGAGATGGCTGCCAATGATGCACGCCTGCAAGCCCGCGCGCGCCGCCAGGCCTGGCGCGCGCTGGCCAGGCTGGCCAGTGAAGAGGGCGATGAACAACGCGCGCTCGAATGCCTGCGTCAAGCCGCAGCGCAGGACTGAGCCGGCAGGCGAACGGCGCCGGCCAAGCCAGCGGCGAATACTTGTATACTCCAGGGCTTCGCGGCTGTAGCTCAGCTGGATAGAGTACTTGGCTACGAACCAAGGGGTCGTGGGTTCG
>JANNMP010000391.1:0-6796 GCA_031398015.1 Burkholderiaceae bacterium | reverse complement strand
CGTAATGCACACTGCGCAATCGATGCATTCGTCGGGATCGATGGTCAGGAAGTTCGGTCCCTCGCGGAAACAATCGACCGGGCACACGTCAACACAGTCGGTGTACTTGCAGCGAATGCACGATTCGAGAACGACGTGGGTCATAGATAACTCTTGAGTTGTTGGGGCCGCGAGCGGCGGCTGCTGATGCATCATCAGCCATACCCACGGAGGGCAGTGTTGAGGCCAGCGCGAATTCTAGGGCTTGGACGCGACCACCGGCCCGGGATGGTTGTCAACCGCAGGTGCCGATGACGAATCGCCAGCCGGCCGCATCAAGGGCAGCGCACCGGCCCCGACCGTCGCCACTGTCGGCCGGCCGCTGTGCAGCACAGCGGCCCGGCCGAGATCCTCCAGCCGGTGATCAGAATGCAGCTGATCGGGCCAGCCCGCGCGCGACACAACGCTCACCAATGTTCCGCCAGGCCACCCTTCGGACAGCAGGCGCCGCCCGAGGGGAGCGAGTTGTTTGCCCGCCATGTAGAACACCTCCGTATCGGCTGCATGGCCACCCGTCAGTCGGCCTTCATTCGTGACCGCCGTGCTGAGGCTGACACTGCGCCCCCGGCCGCGTCGCGTCAGCGGCCGCTGGGTGACGGCGGCCGCGGCGATGCCTGCGGTGACACCAGGAACCACCTCGGCCGGGATGCCCGCCGCGGCCAACGCTTCGAGTTCTTCCTCGAGGCGGCCGAAGACGCTCGGGTCGCCGCCCTTGAGACGCACCACCACATCGTGCTCCTGGGCGTGTTTGACCAGCAGGGCATTGATCGCCGCCTGCGCGGTGCTTTGCGCATAGCCCCGTTTGCCCACCGCAATCCAGCGCGCGCGCGGTGCCGAGTCGCGCAGCGCGGGGTCGACCAGGGCATCGAACAGAACGACATCCGCCTGCGCGAGCTTGCGCGCACCGCGCAACGTGATCAGGTCGGCCGCACCCGGCCCGGCGCCGATGAAGATGACGCGGCCCACGTCTCAGCCCAGTGCCTTGACGAGCAACGCGCCGCTGGTGCGGTTGCTCGCCGGGTCAACCACGATCAGCGCGCCGCCCACACGGTTGCTGGCGTAGGGTTCCACCGGCAGCGGCTGCTGCAGTTCCACTGTCACTTCGCCGATTTCATTGACCTGCAGCACGTCGGCCGCCACCGGCTGCAGGTTGTGGATGTCCAGCCGGTGGCTGATGGCGGCCAGGCGCGCATGCACCCAGCGGTTGCCATGGCGAACCCAGTACTTGCGGCCCACGGTGGCGGGCTCGGTGTCCAGCCAGGCCAGGGTGGCGGTAAAGCGCTGCGCCGGCTGCAGGCTGCCGGGGCTGGCGATCCAGTCACCGCGTGAGATGTCGAGCTGGCGGTCCAGCACGATGCCGGCCGATTCACCGGCCTGGGCGCTGGCCACCGTGCTGCCGGCCCGCCGCACCTCGGCCACCACCGCCTGCTGCGCGCCGGGGAACACCTGCACCGCATCACCGGCCTTCACGCTGCCATGGGCGATGCGGCCCCAGAACACGCGTGGCTGGTGGCCGGCGCCTCGCGCGCTGGCGCCAGTCTCGGCGTCCTCACGCGCGATGTACTGCACCGGCTGCAGCAAGTCACCCTCGGTGCGCTCTTGCGTGGTGGGCAGGCTCTCCAGCAGTTGCAGCAGGCTGGGGCCGCGGTACCAGGGCACGTCCAGCGGCCGGGTGACGTTGTCACCGCGCAGCGCGCTCACCGGGATGATGGCCGCCACCGTGCTGATGCCGGCCTCGGCGGCAAACGCCAGCAGCGCGCTGCGTGTGGCTTCAAACGCGGCTTGCGGGTCGTCCACCGCATCAAGCTTGTTGACCGCAAACACCACGCTTGGCACACGCAGCAAATGCGCCAGCAAGGCGTGGCGGCGGGTCTGGGGCAGCAGTTGCACCACGCCTGCGGTCCAGTCGATCTTGGTGATGTCCACCAGCACCACCGCCGCGTCGCTGCCGGCCGCCGCCGTCACCATGTTGCGGGTGTACTGCTCATGGCCAGGCGCGTCGGCAATGATGAACTTGCGGTGGCGGGTGGCAAAGTAGCGGTAGGCCACGTCGATGGTGATGCCTTGCTCGCGCTCGGCCTCCAGGCCGTCGGTGAGCAGGCTCAAATCGACCGGCGCACCGGCGGCGCGCTTCTCCAGGCTGTCGAGCTGGTCGGCCAGGATGGCCTGGCTGTCAAACAGCAGGCGCCCGATCAACGTGCTCTTGCCGTCGTCCACGCTGCCGGCGGTGAGGAAGCGCAGCGCGCGGTGGTCAGCGGGCTGTGCCGCAGGCTGCGCAGCAGTTTGCAGGGCGGCGTTCATCAGAAGTACCCCTCTTTTTTGCGACGTTCCATCGACGCCTCGCTGGTGCGGTCATCCATGCGGGTGGCGCCACGCTCGCTCACCGTGACGGTGAGCGTTTCGGCCACGATGTCCACAGCGGTCTGTGCGTCGCTTTGCACCGGGCAGGTGCAGGTCATGTCGCCCACGGTGCGGAATCGCACCGTGGCGGTTTCCACTGTCTCGCCCGCCTCGGGCGGTGTCACGTCGGTCAGCGGCACCAGCAAGCCCTTGCGGCGGATCACCTCACGCTGGTGGGCAAAGTACAGGCCGGGCAGCGGGATGTTTTCGCGGGCGATGTACAGCCACACATCCAGCTCGGTCCAGTTGCTGATGGGGAAGCTGCGAAAGTGCTCGCCCGGGCGGTGGCGGGTGTTGAACAGCGTCCACAGCTCAGGCCGCTGCTCCTTCGGGCTCCATTGGCCGAACGCGTCGCGGTGGCTGAAGATGCGCTCTTTGGCGCGGGCCTTTTCTTCGTCACGCCGGGCGCCGCCGATCAGGCAGTCGAAGCGGTGTTCTTCGATGGCTTCGAGCAGGGTCACGGTCTGGTGGCCGTTGCGAGATTCCAGCGGGTGGGCCAGGCGCACCGTGCCGCGCGCCATGCTGTCTTCGAGGTGGCCCACCACCAGGCGCTCGCCCATCTGGGCCACCCGCTGGTCACGGAATTCGATGACTTCCGGGAAGTTGTGACCGGTGTCCACGTGCAGCAGCGGGAAGGGCAGCTTGCCGGCAAAGTCATTGCCGGACAGGCGTCGCTTGAACGCCTTCTCGGCCAGGCGCAGGACCACGCATGAATCCTTGCCGCCGCTGAACAACAGCGCCGGCCGCTCGAAGCTGGCCGCCACCTCACGCAGGATGAAGATGGCTTCTTCTTCCAGCCAGTCGAGGTGGCGCTGGTCCAGGTCGGGCAGCAGGGTGTCGAGGTTGACTCGGGCGTTCATGCGCCGGCTCCGATGGTTGACAAGGTTTCTTCTTTCACATGCAAGCCGCATTCCTTCGCACCCTCGCTTTCCCACCACCAGCGCCCGGCGCGGAAGGGTTCACCCACCGCGATCGCCCGGGTGCAGGGCGCGCAGCCGATGCTGGGCATGAACTGGTCATGCAGCGGGTTGGTGGGCACACCATGCTGGGCGATGTAGTGCCACACGTCGGCCCAGGCCCAGTCAGCCAGCGGGTTCAGCTTGGCGCGGCCGGCGTCGTCGGTGTCGGCAAACGGCACTACACCGCGTGCATCGCTCTGCTCGCGGCGCAGGCCGGTCACCCAGGCGGTTTGGCCGGCCAGCAAACGGCCCAGCGGCTCCATCTTGCGGATGCCGCAGCAGGCCTTGCGCAGCGCCAGGCTGCGGTACATGGCTTCGGCGCCGTTGGTCTTGACGAAGTGCACCACCGCCTCGACCTGTGGCTTGAACTGCGCCACCGGCAGGCCATAGCGCTGCGTGATGGTGTCGATCAGCGCCACGGTCTCGGCATGCAGCGCGCCGGTCTGCAGCGTCGCCACGCCAATCGGCAACGCATGGCGGGCGATCAGGTCAGTGACCACCATGTCTTCGGCGCCCAGGCTGGTGGCTTGCACGATGCTGCCCGGGTGCGCTGCCGCCGCAGCACGCAGGCGCGCCAGCGTGGCGGCCACACGGCCATCGAAGCCGGGCAGGGCGCGGGCGTACAGGGCAATCGCGGTCATCGTCAAATCCCCTGGCCGGCAAACAGCTCGGCGCGTTGGCGCACGGCATCAGGCCCGGCTTCCTGGCGCAGATCACGTGCAAAGGCAGGCCTGGGCTGCAGCACGTCGCCCTGGTAGTGGCCGGCAAAGAAGCCCAGCGCGCGCTCGGCGGCAGCCAGCTTCTGGTCGGCGCGCAGCTGCACCTGGCTGAAGCCGGTGCGCGCCAGCAGCGGCAGCATGTCAACCAGCACGTCGCCACTGGCGCGCACCTCACCGGCAAAACGCCAGCGGGCGCGCAGCAGGCGGGCCTGGGTGTAGGCGCGGCCGTCCACCCACTTGGGGAAATGCAGCACCACCAGGCCCAGGCGTGGCAGGTCGATGGCCAGGCTTTCGATGTCGGTGCTGTTGGGCACCAGCACACCGGCGGCCACGCTCATCGGCCAGGTCTCGCGCACGGCATGCCATTGCTCCAGTGTCAACAGGCTGTTGGCACGCACCGGCGGGTGCGGCTGCGGGCCGTCTTCACCACCGGCGGCTTGCCAGGGGTCTTGGGCAGGGAGGATGAATTTCATGTTGTTGCCCCTGCGCTCAATGTGCTGCGGTGAGGTGGCGCTGCGCATCGGCGGCAGCCTTGAAGGCGGGCAGGCCGATGCGGCGCACGGTGTCGATGAAGCGTTCACCGGCGGTGCGCTCGGCGCGGTAGATGTCGACCACCGCCTCGATCACGTCGGGCACTTCTTCGGCCGCAAACGACGGGCCGATCACCTTGCCGGCGGTGGCCGCGCCGCTGATGGTGCTGCCGTCACTGCCGCCCAGTGACACCTGGTACCACTCGCTGCCGTCCTTGTCGACGCCCAGGATGCCGATGTGGCCGCTGTGGTGGTGGCCGCAGCTGTTGATGCAGCCGCTGATGTGCAGGTCGATGTCGCCGATGTCGTAGACCTCGTCCAAGTCGGCAAAGCGCTCGGTGATGGCCGCGGCCACCGGGATGCTGCGGGCATTGGCCAGGGCGCAGAAATCCCCGCCCGGGCAATTGATCATGTCGGTCAGCAGGCCGATGTTGGGGGTGGCAAAGCCCGCCGCGCGCGCGGCTTCGAACAGCGCCGGCAACTCAGCCTGGCGCACCCAGGGCAGCACCAGGTTCTGGTCATGGCTGACCCGCAGCTCACCCAGGCTGTAGCGCTCTGACAAGGCGGCTGCGGTGTGCATCTGTGCGTCAGTGGCATCACCGGGCGGCAGGCCGGCGCGTTTGAGCGACAGCGTCACGGCCTTGTAGCCAGCCACCTGGTGGGCGTGCACATTGCGCTGCAGCCAGCGCTGGTAGGGCAGGGCGGCGTCGGCGGGTGGCACCAGGTCGATGCTTGGCACCACACCGGCAGGCCGCGCAAAGCTGGCGGCGATGCGGTCGAATTCCGCCTGCGGGATCAATTGCAGCCCGGCGCCCACGTCCTCGGCCAGGATGCGCTGGAACTCGGCCTCCACCGCATCAAAGTATTTCTGGCCTTCGGACTTGACCAGGATCTTGATGCGCGCCTTGTAGGCGTTGTCACGCCGGCCATAGCGGTTGTAGACCCGCACGATGGCTTCCAGGTAACACAGGATCTGGTTCCACGGCAGAAAGGCGCGGGCCTCGCTGCCGATGATCGGCGTGCGGCCCATGCCGCCGCCCACCAGCACCTGAAAGCCGATGTCGCCGCTATCGTTCTTCTTCAGCTGCAAGCCCACGTCATGCCAGCCGATGGCCGCACGGTCTTCAGCCGCGCCCGACACCGCAATCTTGAACTTGCGCGGCAGGAAGGCGAACTCGGGGTGCAGCGTGCTCCACTGCCGCATCACCTCGCAGTAAGGGCGTGGGTCGACCAGTTCGTCGGCGGCCACGCCGGCCAGCGCGTCACTGGTGATGTTGCGGATGCAGTTGCCGCTGGTCTGGATGCCGTGCATGTCCACCGCCGCCAGCTTGTCCATCACGTCGGCGGCCTGGGTCAGCGGGATCCAGTTGAACTGCAGGTTCTGGCGCGTGGTGAAGTGGCCGTAGCCACGGTCATGCACGGCGGCGATGTCGGCCAGCGTGTGCAACTGGCGCGCGCTCAGCACGCCATAGGGCACGGCCACTCGCAGCATCGGCGCGTGGCGCTGCACGTACCAGCCGTTCTGCAGCCGCAACGCGCGGAAATCATCGTCGGGCAGCTCACCCGCCAGGTGGCGCTGCAACTGGTCGCGGAACTGCGCCGCGCGTGCAAACACGAACTGACGGTCGAAATCGGTGTAGGCGTACATCGTCGTGGGGTCCGGACCAGCCGGTCAGTGAATCACTTTGAGGCCGGCGGTCACCAGCGACACACACAGCAGCCCGCGCACCAGGCGCTCGGGCATGGCTTTGGTCAGCTGCGCACCGAGCCAGATGCCGGGCAGGCTGCCAACCAACAACCAGGCCAGCAGCTGCCAGTCCACATGGCCCAGCGTGGCGTGCCCGATGCCGGCCACCAGCGTCAGCGGCACGGCATGCGCAATGTCGGTGCCCACCAGGCGGTGCGCCGGCAGGCGTGGGTAGAGCAGCAGGATCATGGTGGCGCCCAGCGCGCCGGCGCCGATCGAGCTCAGGCTCACCAGCACGCCCAGCACGGCACCGGCGGCAATGGTGAAGCCAGCCTTGCGCCGCTCAGGCAGCCAGCGCTCCAGCTTCAGGCCCAGCGCATGCCAGGCCTGCTTGAAGAACACCACCACGGCGGTGAGCAGCAGCGCAATGCCCAGTGAGAAGGTCAGTGCGCTGGCCCAGCC
>JANNMP010000384.1:0-19583 GCA_031398015.1 Burkholderiaceae bacterium | reverse complement strand
TGCCGTCTTGGAGCTTGCCAGCGCCACTTCAACCAGCTTCAGTTCGTCGATGCCTTGCGCCAGCGTCTTCGTGACACTGTCCAGATCGTCGGCGCATTCCTGCACCTTGGTTTCCACCGACGCGTTGTGGTCGAGGGTCTGTCGCGCAGGCAGCGTTGTCGCACCCGCCGCGATGGACTTCTTCGCCTGCTCATTCGCCAGCGCCAGGTCCTCGGCACAGGCCTCGACCTTGGCTTTGACTTCGTGGCTCTGCTCAAGCGCCTGTTCAAGCGCCTGTTCCAGCGCGACGGGGGTCGGCGGCAACGGCGTCTCGTCGACAGCCAGGGACGCGGGGGTGGGTTGGTGCATGGCGTTCTTGCGCTTTCGTTCAAACAAGACAATTGTTGACGCAGTGCTGCGACCGATCGGCCATTGGCGATGATCGGTTTGCAGCCCCCTGTGTTTGCAACCACATGTTGACAGGCCCGGTTCAGCTGCCCGCAAGGGCAGCCACGTCGGCGCGCCGTTCGGTGGTGCTGCGTCGGTTTGTCAAGCGCCACAGCGCCGCCTGCAGCGCCTGTGCGTCCACCGGCTTGGCCACCACCGCGTCCATGCCTGCGGCCAGGTAGCTGGCGCGCTGTTCGGGCATCACATTGGCCGTCATCGCCACGATGGGGATGTTGCCCAGCGGCGCGGGCAGGGCGCGGATGGCACGCGCCGCAGCTTCGCCGTCCATGCCCGGCATCTGGATGTCCATCAGCACCAGGTCGTAGGCGGCGGCCTGCACTTGCGCCACCACCTCGAAGCCGTTGCCCACCACGTCGCAATGGTGGCCCCAGCCTTCGGCCATCGCCTTGATCAGGATCTGGTTGACGCTGTTGTCCTCGGCCGCCAGCAGGCGCAGCGCCGGCAGCGGCGCCGCTGCGGCGGCTGCCGCATCGGCTGGCGGGCCGTCGTCGGCCAGGCTGCCGGGGCCAGGCCGCGCCAGCACCAGGTGCACCGTGAAGCAGCTGCCCACGCCGGGGGTTGAGTCCACCGTGATCTGCCCGCCCATCAGGCCGACGATCTCGCGGCTGATCGCCAGGCCCAGGCCGGTGCCGCCGTAGCGCCTCGCGGTGGAGCTGTCGGCCTGGGTGAAGCGGGTGAACAGGCGCGGCAGCACCTCGGGCGATATGCCGATGCCGGTGTCGGCCACCTGCAGTGTCAGCGCCACCTGGTTGTCGGCCAGCGCCTGCTGGGCCAGCGTGACGGTGACACCACCACGCTCGGTGAACTTCAGCGCATTGCCCACCAGGTTGAACAGCACCTGGCGCAGCCGGCTGGCGTCGCCCACCAGGCGCGGGCTCAGGCCGGGGGGCAGGTGCAACTGCAAGTCCAGGCCCTGTGATTCAGCGCGCACCACCAGCAGCGAGACCACGTCGCGCAAGGTGTCGGCGGGCACAAACGGCCGCAGCTCCAGGTCCATGCGGCCGGCCTCGATCTTCGACAGGTCGAGGATGTCGTTGAGCACCGCCAGCAGGGTCTGGCCCGAGCTGCGGGCGAGCTGCGCCTGCTGGCGCTGGCGCAGGTTCAGCGGGCTGTCCAGCATCAGGCCGATCATGCCCAGCACACCGTTGAGCGGTGTGCGCATCTCATGGCTCATGGTCGCCAGAAAGCGCGACTTGGCCTCGTTGGCAGCCTCGGCCTGGGCCTTGGCGCGCGACAGTTCACGCTCTGAGGCGGTGATGTCGCGGTAGACCGCGATCACCCCGCCGTCGGGTGTGGGCCGCTGCACGGTGTCAACGATGCGCCCGCCGGCCACCGGCTGCGGGTAGTTGGCCGCGCCGCAGGTCTGCAGCGCGCGGCGCTGGTCGACCCAAGCCTGGCGCTCGGCCTGGCTGGCGTCGGGCAGCAGCGCCTGCGCCGCTGCCTCGGCCAGTTGCGCCACCGGCACGCCTGGGCGCAGCACCGGTGCCAGCCACGGAAACAGGTCGAGGTAGCGCAAGTTCCAGGTCACCACGCGCTGGTGTTTGTCGAACAGCAGCAGGCCATCGTTCATCGACGCCAGCGCCTGGTCCAGCGTGCCCTTCGAAGCGGCCAACTCGCCGCGTGCGCGGCTCAGGCGGCCGATGGTGGTGTGCACCAATGCCGCCGCCGCCACCACCGCCAGCAGGAAGCCGGCGGCCATGATCAGCACCTGGTGGCGCTGCCGGTCGGCGTCGGCCAGCGCCACATCCAACCGCAGGCTGGCCGCCAGCAGCACCCCGGGGTACAGCGTGGGCCGCGCTGCCAGCAGGGCAGGCGCGCCGTCCAGCCGGCCCGGGGCGTGCCATGGCGTGCCGGTGGCCGATGCCGCCGCCAGCGGCAGCGCCAGCCGCTGGCGGCCCAGGCGCGCATCGGGCGGCATGCTGGCCAGCAGGCTGCCGTCGCTGCGCTCCAGCGTCACGGTCAGCCCGGCAATCGCCACCGATTGCGCGGCAATGCCCGCCACCAGCGACACCGGCACCTCGGCCAGCAGCACGGCTTGCGCGCCGCCAATGGTCAGTGGCCGCGCAAAGTACAGCGCTGTCTCGGCCGTGGCGGCATTGACGATGGGTGTGCTGATGGCCAGCACCGGCACCGCCGGTGCCAGCACCCGGGCCAGAAAGCCCGCCGGCAGGCTGGGCGCATGGCGCATGCCGCTGTCGTGGCCGGCAGCCAGCACCTGGCCGCCGCTGTCGAGCAGCACCACGTCACGCAATTGCAGGTTTTGCCGCACCACCTGGGCCAGCAGGCGGCTGCGCTGTTGCTTGGCAGCGTCCGGGCTGGCGCTGTGCAGCTCGTCCAGCGGCTCGACCAGGCCGGCCAGCAGCATGTCCATGCCCATGAAGCTGCGGTTGATCGCGGCCTCGGCGCCGGCCACAAAGCGGGTCAGGCGCGATTCACCCTGGGCCCGGGCCTCGGCCTGCTGGCTGCGCAGCAGGCTGGCGGCGGTCAGCAGCACGGCCAGCACGAACAGGCTGGCCACGCCCCACAGGGCCCGCAGCACGCGGCGCTCGGACGGCACGCGGCGCTCAGACGGCACGCGGCGCTCAGACGGCATCAGTGCAGCGCGCGCACGCCCACCAGCGGCGCCAGGGTGCTGTCCCAGGCCTCGGCGCAGCGTGGGCCGCAGCGTGCCACCCAGCGTGGCAGCAGGGTGCCGGCCAGCAGCTCCCGCAGGCGCTGCTGGTCAGCCGCGCCGGGCTTGACCACCTGCATGCGGCCACGCTTGCCGCTGCTGCAGGCATCGCTGCCGGCATTGCAGGCAATGCCATCGCCGGTTTCGCGCTCGGCCTCGGCCCACACGGCTTGCTCCAGCAGCGGCAACTGCTGCAGCAGCAGGTTGCGCACCTCCGTCGGCAGGCTGGCCCAGGCGGCGGAGTTGGCGGCAAACAGCGACAGGCCCCAGCTCAGCGGCAGTGCATGCAGGTGGCTGGTGGCCTCATGCAGGCCGATGGTGTTGCCCGACATGGTGCCGGTGATGGCGCAATCGAGCGTGCCGGCACGCACCTGGGCCAGCATCTCGGCAAACGGCGTCATCACCGGCACCGCAGCCAGGGCGTCGACCAGGTCGGACTGCGGCAGCGACGACACCCGCACCCGGCGTTTGGCCAGGTCGGCCAGGCCGGCAAACGGCTGGCGGCAATACAGCACCTGGGCCGGGTAGGCATACACCGCCAGCAATTGCAGGCCGTGTTTTTGCCGCAGATGGCTGCTCAGCAAGGGGCGCACAGCAGCCACGCTGCGCCGCAGCGCTGCCATGTCGGCATGGGCGCCGGGCATGTCGGGCAGGCCCAGCAGCGGGTCTTGCGTCGCCGACAGGCTCAGCATCAGCGTACCGAAGGGCACGACGCCGCTTTGCAACAGGCGCAGCATGTCCTGGCCGCGGATGCCGGCACGGTCGAACGGCACGATCTCGGCGCGCACCTTGCCGGCAGTGAGTGCCGGCAACTGGTGGGCCCAGAACGGCTCTTCATGCCGGGTGTACTGGTTGACGCTGGCCAGGCCACCGACGATGCGCAATTGCAGCGGCTGCGCATCGGCGGGGGCCGGTTGCGCGTTGGCCAGGCCTTGCAGCAGGCCGAGCAGGGGCAGCAGCAGGCGCCGCCGAAACAGCAGCCGCACAGGCACCGGGAGACGGGTCAGGGTCATCACACACACCAGGGCTGGTCCACAGCCGCTACGCTAGCGGCGCCGGGCCGGCGGCAATGGCCCGATCACTGACCGGAAACAGGAGCATTCCTTGGCCATGCAGAACATCCTTGTCGCCCAGGGCGGCGGCCCCACCGCGGTGATCAACCAGAGCCTGGTGGGCGTGGTGCTGGAAGCGCGCCGCCAGGCCGGCATCGGCCACATCTACGGCGCCCGCCACGGCGTGCGTGGCATCGTCAATGAAGATTTCATCGACCTGCGCCACGAGACTGCCCACAACCTGGAGGCGGTGGCGGCCACGCCGGCCTCGGCGCTGGGCAGCACCCGCGACAAGCCCGACGCCGCCTATTGCCAGAAGATGCTGCGCGTGCTGCAGGCACATGCCATCGGCCAGTTCTTCTACATCGGCGGCAATGATTCATCGGACACGGTGCGCATCGTCAGCGAGCAGGCCCAGGCCGCCGGCCACCCGCTGCGCTGCATCCACATCCCCAAGACCATCGACAACGATCTGGTCGGCAGCGACCACACGCCCGGCTACCCGTCGGCCGCGCGCTTTGTGGCCCAGGCCTTTGCCGGCGCCAACCTCGACAACGCGGCGCTGCCGGGGGTGTATCTGGCGGTGGTGATGGGCCGGCACGCCGGCTTCCTGACCGCCGCCAGCGCGCTGGGGCGCTGCCGGGCCGACGACGGCCCGCACCTGATCTATCTGCCTGAGCGGGTGTTCGAGCTGCCGCGCTTCCTGGCCGAGGTGCAGGCGGTGTACAGCCGGCTGGGCCGCTGCGTGGTGGCGGTCAGCGAGGGCATCCACGACGCCGCTGGCAACCCCATCCTGGCGCAGCTGACACCCACGCTGGAGCGGGATGCCCATGGCAATGTGCAGCTGTCGGGCACCGGCGCGCTGGCTGATCTGCTGTGCGACCAGATCAAGGCCCAGCTGGGCATCCAGCGGGTGCGCGGTGACACCTTCGGCTACTTGCAGCGTTGTTTTCTCGGCTGCGTCAGCGATGTGGACCAGCATGAAGCGCGTGAAGTGGGCCAGCGCGCGGTGCAGTTTGCCGCTTGGGGCGATGCGCAAGGCCGGTTTGAAGGCTCGGTGGCCATTGTGCGCAGCGGCGACTATGCGGTGGACTACCAGCTGCTGCCGCTGGCCACCGTGGCCGGCAAGACCCGGGTGATGGAAGACCACTTCATCAGCGAGCGCGGCAGCGATGTGACCGAGGCCTTTGTGCGCTACCTGCGCCCGCTGCTGGGCGCCGGCCGGCCCGAGGCCCACCAGCTGCGTTGCCCGGCAGTGGCCAAGCTGCTGCAGGCCCAGGGCTGAGACCTGAGGCCATGGACCACCACGCCCAGCGCCAAGCGCTGGACCACCACGACCAGCGCCAAGCGCTGGTGCACCACGCCAAGCGCCTGCAGCCGCTGGGCCTGGCCACCGGCACATCGGGCAACCTGAGCGTGCGCGTGCGTCTGGGTGCAGACAGCGACGGCATGCTGATCACCCCCAGCGGCATCGCCTACGACACGCTGCGGCCCGACGACATGGTGCTGCTCGCCTTCACTGGCCCCGGCACCGCCACCTGGCAGCATGCGATGGAGCCGAGCAGTGAATGGGGGATGCACCAGGCGGTGTACCAGGCCCGGCCCGAGGCTGGTGCGGTGGTGCACGGCCATCCCACCTATGCCACCGTGCTGGCCATCCAGGGGCTGGAGATCCCGGCGCTGCATTACATGGTGGCAGCAGCCGGTGGTGCGCCGATCCGCTGTGCGCCGTACCACACCTACGGCACGCCGGCGCTGTCAGCCGCCGCGGTGGCTGCACTGGATGGGCGCAAGGCCTGCCTGCTGGCCAACCACGGCTTGCTGGCCTTCGAGCACAACCTGGACAAGGCGATGTGGCTGGCCGGCGAGGTGGAAACACTGGCCCAGCAACTGGTGATGTGCCTGGCGCTGGGTGGGCCCAGGTTGCTGCCGGCAGACGAGATCACGCGGGTGGTCGACAAGTTCAGCCGGTATGGGCTGAAGCAGCGCTGACGCGCTGCGTGGCCTGAAGCAGCGCTGACGCGCCGCCGGGCCGCACTGGCTGGTGGTTTGGCAGCCGCTGCCTGCAGCCGCGCCAGCGACTGCGCCCGCGTGCGCTCAGCCTGGCGCAGGCATTCGCGGCGCACCGCCACCAGCGCCAGGTCTTGGCACAGCTTGCACTGGGCGCGGTAGGCGGCCTGCACTTCGGCGGCTGTGCCGGGCTCTGGCGTGCTGAGCACAGCCGCGCCGCAGCCCAGCAGGCAGGCGGCCAGCAGCGCCTGGCGCACCGCTTGAGCGGCCAATTCAGGCCTGGCGCCGCCGCTGCGCCATGAAGCCCATGCCCAGCAGGCCGGCCAGCATCAGTGCTGCCGCGCCTGGCTCGGGCACGATGGCCACCTGGCCCGAAATCCGCAACGCGGTGCCGGCATCGCTGACCGACTGCACATCGACCCAGCGGCTCGACAGTGCTTGGCCGTTGTCCGACAGGCCCACGCGCACCCGCATCACCTCGCCCGGGCCCAGCAGCGTGGCATTCCACTGCAGGCCCACGGTGGCGTCGCAGCCGGCGGCGGCGGTGCAGGCAGCGTCCAGCGGCGTGGCGCCTTCGGTCAGGCTGTTGTTGAAGCCGATGTTGGCGAAGATGCCATTGACCTGGTCGAACGGCCGCCCTTCGCGCAGCGCCGGTCCACCGGCTGCGGGTGGGCCCCAGGTTTCGCTGATCGTGTCGAAGAAGTCGACGCTGTCGCCGTTGGGGTCGACGTACACCATGAAGCGCAGCTGGTTGAAGCTCTGCACCGGGTGGCTGTTGGCGATGCGGTACTCCACCGTCATCAGGCTGGTGTTGGCGCCGGACACCGAGAAGCTGTACTGCAGCAGCGGGTTGAGCACCGAGATGCCGGCCGGGTTTTTGGCGTTGCCCACGCCTTGCACGAACAGCATCGGCAGCAGGTCGGCCACGCTGCCGGTGCCGCCATAGGAAATGCCTTGCAGTCTGCCGTCGGGCTCGGTGATGTCAGGCGCACCCACCACTGCCTGGGCGGTGGTGGCGGCGAGCAGGGTCAAGGCCGCTGCGCCGCTGCGCAGGCGCTTGGCGCCAAGGGTGTGGAGTGTGTGCATCTGGTTGGCTCCTGTGGTGTGGCCGTGGGGGCGGCGTCAGCGGCTGGGCAAGTCGGTGGCGTCGACCAAATCGTACTCACGCACCAGGCCCGGTGGTACAAAATTTCGCTCTGATGAATCGATGCGGCCGTTGCCGGGCAGCGACACCGCCACCTGCAGCGCCGGACGCAGCACGCCGCACACCGGGCACAGCGGCGGGTTGGGGTCGTCGGGGTGCGGGTAGGCGCGGCGCAGCGTCACCAGCATCGACAGCGCGCCCACCTTGCGCACACCTTCGCCGTACAGGTCGTCGGTGATCTCGTTGACCAGGTCGGCGGCCGACTTGGCCTTGCCACGGCCCAGATTGGGGTCCATCGGCGCGTCGGCCCAACCGTCGAGGCGGGCGAACTGCACGCCGCCATCGCTGACCGCCACGGTGGCGCTGCCCGGGGCCATCACATGGTTGAGCATGTTGCCAGTGGCCGGGTCTCGCAACAGCCCACCTGGCACGACGAAGGCGCGCGGCAGCGCCACCAGCTTGTGCACCGTCACCCGTGTGCTGGTGCCGCCCTTGTCGTCCTCGACCGCAGCCACCAGGCTGCGCACCGGCAGCGGGTTCTTCGCGCCCTGCGGCGCGATCGGGATGTCACTGCGCGGAACACCCAGCAGGTCCATGAACTTCAGTGCCTGCTCGTAGGCGTCGCCGTCGCTCAGCCTGGCCGATGGGGGCAGGGTGGTGTCAGCCGGGTTGAAGGCGGCGCGGCGGCTGAACATCAGGTCACCGGCGCCGATGTTCTTGCTGTAGGCCAGCATCGTGAGGGCGCCGGTCTCGCTGTCGCGGTTGCCTGACTCCACCACGCACAGGCCGGTGTCGGGCTCCTTGGCGCTGGTGCTGGTGGTGCGGCAGTCGGGCGCAAAGCTGATGGCCTGGCGGCGGAACAGGCTGTTGGCGACCCGGCTGATGTCGAAATTGCGGCCCAGGCCGGGCTCGGGCTTGACGGTCATCAGCCGCTCGACCAGCGGGCCGCTGCTGTCGCCCAGCAAGCCGCGCACCGATTGCGCCACGGCTGCCCGCAGCTGCTCTTTCGGGTCCTGGGTCTGGGCCGCAGCCGGTGCGCTCAACAGCGGGGCGGCGGCCAGCAGCGCGGCGCACAGCGGCGCCAGGCGGGGAAGGGTGAGGTTGATCATGGTGGTGTCCTTTGAAATCGGCAGGGTCAGTGCGTGGATCACGGCGCGAAGGCGTTCTCGGCCACCGGGTCACAGCCCGGGTAGCCCATCCAGGCGTAGTAGTTGCGCCCGCTGGGCGAGCCGAAGGCAGCGCTGTTGTTGTAGCGCTCGTGCAGCAGCCGGTTCAGCGCCGACGCGGCGGTGGGGCCCACGGTCATCGCGGTGGGGCATTGGTCCTGGCAGGTGCCGAACCAGCCGAACGGGTCCCAGGCGGCGCAGCTGAACTTGTTGGACTTGTAGTGGTTGTTGGTCCAGGCCTTGGCCACCGATTGCGCATGGCCGTTGATGGCGGTGGCGGCATAGTCACCGTTGAACGACGGGGTGATGAACATCACGCCGTGAAAGCCCGTCATCACATGCAGGCCCTTGGCTGCGCCGGGCTTCTTCATCGCGATGCGCATGTTGCTGAAGTAGCTGTCGTTCAGGCTCAGGCACGACGAGGCATGCAGAAACTTCAGGTTGCCGTCACCGACGAACATGTTGCCGCCGGCGCCGCCCATCACCGTGCTGCAGGTGCCCAGCGCGCTGTTGCGCATCAGCGCGCCCCAGCGGTCACCGGCGTTGTAGCCGTGGGCGGCCACGATGGCGGCGTCGGGCCAGTCGACGTAGAACGAGTCGTTGCAGCCGGCGTTCACCGTGGGGTCGCAAAAGCGCTTGACGGTCATGTTGCCGTCCACCCACTTGCCGGTCTTGTTGTGGCCCATGACGCCCATCCAGTCGTACCAGGCGTTGGCCATGCCCGGCCATGAGCCGCGGTTGGCGTCCACGTCACCGGGGGCGCAGTTGCCGCCGCTCCAGTTGCCGATGGCGTACATGTCGACCTTCAGCGCAAACGCGGTGGACAGGGCGGTGCTCAGGGCGGCGCCGGCAATGCAGCGCAGCGCCAGGCGGGTGGTGGGGTTCAAGGCTGGCATGGGTTGATCTCCTGAAGTGACCGGTGGCGTGCAGCTCCGGCATGGGCTGAACCTTAGGTCCGGCCACTTCAAGGGTCAACGCTTTGGCGGGCGCCGGGTCATCCCGGCTGTTTAATCCCCATGGGCCCGCGCCATCCACTGTCGGGCGGATGTGCCAACGCCGGGCCAGGGGCAGGCCCAGCACCTGAAATGAGCGTTCAGCACGCTCACATGATGAGTTGGGTCTGCGTGACCACGGCGCACAGCTTGCCCTGGTCATTGCGGATCATCGTCTGCCACACATGGGTGCTGCGGCCGCGGTGCAGTGCAATGCACTCGCCGGTGACGGTGCTGCCCTGTTTGGCGCCGGCGATGAACTTGGTGCTGGAATCGGTGGTGGTGGTGCGCTGGCCGGTACCCAGGTTCACCACAGTGCCCACCGCGCCCAGGGTGTCGGCAAAGGCCATGTAGGCGCCGCCGTGCAAGATGCCGCCGCCGGTGCACAGGTCGGCACGCACCAGCATCTGGGCCGTGATGCGATCAGGCGCCACCGCCGTCAGGCGCACGCCCATCAGGCCGGGGAACATCGGGTCCAGCATGGCTTGCAGGGCAGCAGCGTCGAGCATCGTCGTCCTTCAGGGTTGGGTTGCAGGCCAGACCTTAAATGCAAAGCCTGCTGGCGCACCACCGCGCTTTCCACGAGCTGCCCTTGCGCCACAGGCATCGACAGCGGGGCGACAGCCTGGCGTGCGATGCTTTGTGCCCCCACACCTGCCCACCGCATGCAAGCCTTTCTGATCTCGACCGGCGTCGTCGCCCTGGGTGAAATGGGCGACAAGACACAGCTGCTGGCCATGCTGCTGGCGGCGCGCTTTCGCAAGCCCGTGCCCATCGTGCTGGGCATCCTGGTGGCCACGCTGGCCAACCACGCGGCCGCAGCCGCGCTGGGCGGTGCGCTGGCCACGCTGCTGGGCCCCACCTGGCAACGCTGGTTGATCGGTGGCTCGTTCCTGGCGATGGCCGTGTGGATGCTGGTGCCCGACAAGCTCGACGCTGCCGAGGCCGTGCCGCGCAGCCCGCGCCTGGGCGTGTTCAGCACCACCGTGCTGGTGTTCTTCGTGGCCGAGATGGGCGACAAGACGCAGATCGCCACCGTGGCGCTGGCCGCGCGCTACCCCGACTTGCTGGCGGTGGTGGCCGGCACCACGCTGGGCATGATGGTGGCCAACGTGCCGGCGGTGTTGCTGGGCGGGCGGATCGCCCAGCGCGTGTCGATGCGGCTGGTGCACGGCATTGCGGCGGCCATCTTTGCGCTGCTGGGCGCGTTGACGCTGTTGAACGTCGGGCAGTTGCTGCCGTCGCTCTGACGCCTTTGCCTGGCGGCTTGTATCGCCGCCAGTCCTTCGGCAGCCACTCACCGCCTTCCGGCGGCTCGGCGCTGCCTTTGCCTGGCGGCTTGTATCGCCGCCAGTCCTTCGGCAGCCACTCACCGCCTTCCGGCGGCTCGGCGCTGCCTCAGTTCACCGCCTGCACCTGCAGCCGCCGCTCCACATAGCCCTGGGTGACAGCGGCTGCGGCATCCGGGCAGGCGGTGCCAGCGCTGCTGCTGCTGCAGGCCACCGCGTCGATGGTGAACACCCGCACCACGGCCGGCACTCCGGGGGCCGATTCACCTTCATTGAAGGGGCGTGAATCACAGGCCACGGTCACCCGCAGGCCGCCGCCGTCTGCGGCCAGGTCCAGTGTCTGGCTGGCGCTGCTGCAGGTCGTCCAGGTGCCCTTGAAAGCCTGATACAGGCCCCATTCGATGCCGGCGCGGGCAGCGGCTTGGGCGCGGGTGCCTTGCAGGCCTTGGGTGCCCTGGGTCTGCATCTGCTGGCCCAGGCGCACCACGGCGGCGGCCAGGCTGGCCAGCACCACCAGCACCATGATCACCGCGATGGCGCCCAGGCCGCGGGGCTGCGTTCGGCAGTTCGCTGTCATGGCGCATTCACCACATGCGCCCCGCTCACGATGCTGCTGGTCTCGTTGTTGCGGGTGAATTCGAGCTGCAGCGACAGGTGGCCGTTCTGCTGGGTGGCGCCCTGGTTGGGGTCGTACAGGAAGCGGCAGCTGCGGATCCCGGTGGCCACCACGTCGGCACCGGCGGTGGCCGGGCAGCCGGCGGGCGCGGCGGCATTGAAGCCGTAGGCCTGCAACCGGACCAGCACGCCCGGCGCGTTGCCGTTGCTGTCCAGCGTGCTGCTGGCGCCGCTGCAGACATAGAACACCGCCTGCTGGCTGTTGGCCACCAGGCTGAAGCGGCCACCGTCGTAGCCCAGCGGAAACTGCATCGCGTTGATCGCCAGCCGGTGGCGACCGGCGGTGGCCACCGGGGTGGACACGGCGGTCACCGCGCTGCGGTTGGCGCCGCTGTACACATCGCCCGGGTTCTGGTTGTCCACCACCAGCCAGTCACCTGCCACCGGCAATGTGGCCAGCGGCGACAGCACGTCGAAGCTGGTGGTGGCCACGCCCGGGTCCACCGCCGCGCTGCCGGCGTTGGCGGTGTCGGCGGCCATGCGGTAGCGCCCACCGGCCAGCGTGGGCACCAGCTCGAAGCAGGTGGTGCCCGGTGTGCGGATCGAGTTGGGCACCGCCAGCCGCACGTCGCGCTGTATCAGCCGCACCGCGTTGGCCGCCTGGTCGGCCAGGCCACTGCGCGCGCGGGTGTTGATCCAGGTGTCGAAGGCCGGGCGGAAGAACACCGTCAACGTCACCGCCATCAGCGCAAACAACACCAGGGTGACGACCATCTCCACCAGCGTGAAGCCAGCGCTGCGCGCGCGGGGGTTTGGCCGCGCCGTCATGGTGAGGCGTAGTCGCTGCGCCAGCTCACCAGTTGCAGCGATTCACCCGCATGGCTGGCCGTGACGGTGATCCGCAAGGCCGCCGCCACGCCGCCCAGCGTGCCGGCCACCACGCTGGCACTCACGTTGTAGCTGGCCAGCGCGGCAATGGCCACGCCGTCGACGCTGCAGATGCCGGTGCTGCTGTGGCCGTGGTAGTCGGCCACGTCGTTGAAGGTGTCGCGGGCGCAGCCAGCGGGTGCCGCGTTGGCGGCTGCGGCATAGGGCTTGAGCTGGATTTCGGTCATCAACGCCTCGGCGACGGCCAGCAGCTGCTGGCGCACCACCGGGTCGCCGCTGTGTCTGGCCACGCTGGCAAAGGCCAGCATCACGCCGGCCAGGCCCACGCCGATGACGACGATGGCCAGCAGCGCCTCGGGCAGCGTGAAGCCGTGCTGGCGCCGGCCTGGACGCGCCGATCTGGGGTTATTGCACATGGCCGGTGGTGCCGGTGATGCTCAGGTTGGCCTCACCCGCCACACCCAGCGTGAAGCTGGCCGGGCTGGCACCGGCGCCGTCACTGCTGATGCGGCCGTCGGGCTGGAAGTACAGCGTGGCCGCCGGGCTGGCGGTGACCACCAGGCCCTGCGGGTCGACTGCCCAGCGCGCATCACCGTCGGGGCCGGCGAGCGTGGTGTTGCAGGCTGTGGCCGGGTTGGCGCTGGCCATCGTCAGCCGCAGCTCACCGGTGGCCACCACCAGGCACACCAGCCGGCGGTGGCCCACGGCCAGGCTGCGCGCATGCTGCACAGCCGCCTGGATCTGGTCACGCCAGGCGCTGCCGCGCAGGCTGGTCGCGCCGTCCAGCCGGGGCATGGCCACCACCGCCAGCACACCCACCAGCACCAGCACTGTGATCAGCTCGACCATGGTGAAGCCATGCGCCAGTGTGGTGTCAGAAGATCTCGCGCACATGCACCGTCTTTCGGGTCTCGGGCGCATACACGCCGAAGCTGGCGCGCGCCGCCGGGTCGCGGTCGGCGGTGGCGGCGCAGCTGCCGTTGCTGCTGCGCAGCCAGGGCTTGGCCGCGCCGGTGCTCGTGGGGTGGCTGGCGTGGCAAGACTGGTCGGCTGTTGTGCTGCCCAAGTTCAGCGCGATGTCCAGGCTCAGGCTGCTGCCAGCCGGGCTGGGCGCGGCCAGGCTCAGGCTGCCGCTGCCACTGCTGATGGCCAGCGCCCCGGCGCTGGTGGTGGCGGCGCTGCTGCCCCCCGCAGCCGTGCGTGGGTTCGACAGCGCCACGCTGGCCGCCGCCAGGCTGCTGCAGTTGTCGGCGCTGTTCAACAGCCAGGCATTGCCGCCCCAGTACTCGGCCATCACCGGCACCAGCAGCGCGGCCGTGGCCTTGCCAGTGGCGTTGCTCAGCCGCAGCCGGCCGCTGCGCAAGGGCAGCGTGGGTTCGGCCCAGCCCGATGAGCTGACGCTGTCGGTGTCTGTCGCCCGCAGCACCAGGCTTTGCGGCGCGGTGGTCTTGCTGCTGAAGCTGTAGACCGGGCTGGCGCTGGCCACACCGGCGGCAAAGCCGCTGGCGGCGATGCTGTTGGCGGTCAAGTTGCCCACGCCCAGCGCGGTGGCTTCAGCCAACGTGGTGGCCTTGGCAAAGTTGGGGCTGGTGTTGGCGCTGCCGTCGTAGTTGCGCGTGACGGCATTGGCGACATTGCGCGCCGTCACCGTGGCGGCGCTGGGCTGGCCGGCATAGCTGAAGCTGGTGCAGGCAGGCGTGGCGGCCACGTCGAAGTGGTGCGGCTTGAAGGTGGCGGCGGCGGTGGCACCGGCGCGTTGGCCGCCGGTGGCGGCGTATTCGCAGATCTTGCCGCTGCCCGAGGCGGGGTCGCCGAACGTGGCATTGCTGCAGGCCACGCTGCCGCTCAGGCCCGACACCACCTTGGTTCGGCCGCTGCCGGCGGCCTGGTAGTACACGCTGGCGGTGGTGCCGGTGGGCAGGGCGCAGCTGCCACCTTCATTGGCACACCACACCAAGTTGCTGCTGCTGGTGCCGGCCAGAGTCTGGCCCGATGCCAGGTAGCTGCCGCTGGCCAACACCGCACTCACATTGCCCTGGCCCACCTCGCTGTACTGCAGGTTGCTGGCCGTGGCCACGCCGTTGCTGAATGCACCCAGGCTGCCGCTGAAGCTGCCGGTGACAGCGCCAGCTCCGCTGGGGTGGGTGCGCACGAAGCCCAGCGTGGCGCCCTCGGGAACACTCTCGCGGCCGAAGTTGGTGGTGGCCGCGCCCGCGTAGTTGCGCGCCGTCACCGTGGCCGAAAAGCTGCTGCCCGCCGCAATGGCGGCCGCGCTGATACCGGTGACTGAAAAGTCATACGGCGCAGCCACGAAGCTGTCGCTGCCGGTCATCACCAGGCCGGCATCGCTGCCGCTGCCGGTGTAGGTGGCGGTCAGCCCCAACTGGCCGGCGTCTGCATAGATCACCGTGGTGCTGGCCACACCGCTGGCGTTGAAGGCCAGCGTCACCGCGCCGCCTGTGCCGTCACAGGCTGCGGCGCTGTTGTTGGCAGCGTTCAAGGCCACGCCGCCAATGCGCACGGGTTGGCTGCCGGTGCCGGGGTTGCTGTAGCTGCACTTGAAGTTGATCGCCTTGCTCACCGACGCAAAGGCCGGCGTGCAGGCCGCGCTGTTGTCGCTCTTGCGCACCGCAGTCACGGTCATCGGGTTCGACGATTCGGCGCGCAAGTGCGGTGCGTCGAAGATCAGCCCGCTGTCGGCGGCGGTGAAGGTGCAGCTGGGTGCGCCGAAGTCGCAGGTGGTGGCGCTGTTGGCGGTGGGCGATGTGCTGCTGCCGCCCAGCAGCGTGGGCGTGGTGGTGGTGGCCTGCAGGTTGACCGTGGTGCTGCTGCTGCCGGCGGCGATGCTGAAGCCAGCGGTGGCCGGCCACACCACGCTGCCGCCCGAGGACGACAGCGTGCCGGTCACGCCACCGGTGTAGAGCGTCGTGCAGCTGGCGTCCTTGCAGGCGCGCACCGTCAGGGTTGACGGCGTGCAGGTCAGGCCGCTGCCGCTGGCATGCTGGATGTCCAGCTTGTACAGGCGCGGCGGGCAGGTCTGGGTCTGGGCGTACAGCGTGGCCACCTCGGTCTGGCCCAGCTCGCCGTTGTAGACCTGTAGCTGGTCGATGCGGCCGCTGAAGCGATAGCGGTTGTCCAGCGTCCAGCCGCCCACGCTCAAGCCGGCATCCACCACCGCGTTGGCGCTCAACGGTGTGCCCTGGCGCTGGGTCAGTGTCTGTTCCACGCCGTCGATGTAGAGCCGGTTCACCGCCACGTTGCCGTTGGTGAACACCGCCACCACATGGCGCCAGGCATTGGTCAGGCCGGTGGTGGCGATGCCGTAGACATCGCTGTTGGATGTGTTGAAGCCGAAATCACTGCCGCTGAAGAACAGGTTGTATTTGTTCCAGCCCAGCGGCATGGTCAAGTCGCTTCCGTTCCAGTACATCCAGAACGACACCGTGGTGCGCGCGCCGTTGGTGGTCGACACCGGCAGGCTGCTGACTGCAAAGCCGGCGCCGCCAGTGGCGGGCCCGCCCAGCGTGGCATAGCCGCAAGTGCCGGTGCTGCCGCTGCGCGCCGGGCTGGTGTCGGTGTTGCCAGGCAAGCTGGTGCCCTGGCCGCGGCCGTGGAACGGGCCGCCGGCAAAACCGGCGTTTTCGATCAGCTCAGCGGCCACGCCGCTGTAGCCAAACTCTTCGAACTGGTAGCGCGCCACCAGCGGCGCCACGGTGCAGGTGCTGGTCAGCGCCCGCACCTGGTCCAGGTCGGCATTGGTCAGCGCAGCCGGGTACACCCGCAGCTCATCAATGTGGCCGGCAAAGCCGAAGCTGCTGGTGTTCTCGCTGCCACCGGCGGCATTGGTCTCGCCGCCGATGCTGGCGCGGCCTGCATCGCTGCCGATGCTGGATGCGGTGTAGCTGCCCACCACATCGGCCAGCACCGCGCCACTGCTGTCGAACACCCGGATGAACTTGGTCTTGCTGGTGTAGTTGACGCCAAACGCGACGAAGTACCAGGTGTTGCTGTTGACCACGGCGGCGGTGGTCAATGTGGCGCCCGAGGCCCGCGTCACAAAGCTCAGCCTGCCGGCGCCGCTGTCGCCCAGCGACAAGAAATAGCCCACCGTGGTGCTGCCGTGGCCGTTGTCATCGTCGCTGAAGATGCGCTGGCCCGTCAGCGCGTTGTTGCTGCTGCGCACCCAGGCGCTGACGGTGAAGCTGGTGGTCGTGCCCAGGTTGCCGAAGCCTGTGGGCAACAGCACATGGTCCTTGTTGCTGCGGTTGAACACGCCGTAGTGGCAGCTGCCCACCGTGCTGCCCACGGCCGGTGTGGCGATGGCCGTGGTGGGCTTGATGGTGGCCAGCCCGGCGGCGGTGGCATGCAGGGCATTGCCCGAGCTGTCCACCGCCTCGTTGCTGGTGCCCACCCAGCGCGTCTCGTTGAACGGGTAGGCCGCTGTCAAGCTGGGCAGCCTGCTCCAGACGATGGTGGTGCCCGAGGGCACGGCTGCGGTGCGGTGCGAATACTGCACATAGTCGGTGTTGTTCAGCTCATAGCCGACCAGCGCGCCCAGCGGGTTGCTGCCACCGCCGCCGGTGTGGGCGCCGCCATTGCCATCCACCGTGGTGTAGCGGTAGACGAATTGCCCGTTCTCATGCAACTGCACCTGGAACGTGACCGTCGCACTGCCGATGTTGTAGTACGGCACACCGACCCACGACACCACGAACACCCGGTTGGGGGCGGTGCCGGTGGACTTGGCGTACGTGTCTCTGCGGTTTGGCGCCAGGTCGTCCCACAGCGGCAGCATCACTGCGTCGATGTTGGGCCGCCCGCTGCTGCCGTCCAGCGGCAGGGTCTGGTTCTGGTGCGCGATGCTGGTGCCCGCAAACTGCAGCATGCCGTTGCTCATCACCTTGACGCTGGTGTAGTCGGTGCTGCCGAATCTGAAGGTGAAGCCCAGCGGCTCCGCGCCGGAAACCTCGTTGTCGTCAAGCCTCAGATCGTTGCCGCCGGAGGCGATGTCGATCCACGGAAACTGCGTGGCGTTGTTGGCCGAGGCGTCAGCCGTGTAGGTGGCTGCCTGTACCGGCGGGCCCAGCCATGCCGCCAGCAGCACCAGAAGGGCAGCCGCCAGGGCACAGCGCAGCGTTCGCAAGGTCTGCAGCGTTCGCAAGGTTTGCAGGATCGGCAACATGGTCATCGATGGTGGCCGATGCAGCGCACCGCCAAGCCCCGAACAACGGGCCTGCAACACCGCTGATGCCATGCCTGCGCAGGCCCGGCAGGTTCAGCATCAGTTGCCGGCCGAGATGCCGGTGAGCGTGCCGGTGGCGCTGCCGTCGGTCTGGGTGATGGTGCAGGTGGCTTCCACGCCGTTGCTGCCGGCCAGGCCGGTGCCCAGCGCGGCGGCGGCCACGGTGTAGCCGGTGGGCAGGCCGCCCTGCATGATGCTGCCCAGGTCGCTGCAGTTGTCCACCTTGATGCACTTGTTGGCGGTGACGGTGTGCGACGCCACCGCGCAGCCGCTGTAGTTGATGGTCATGGCGCTGGCGCTGGCGCCCACCACGCCCTTGAGCGCGGCGGTCTTGGCGTCGCTGTTCAGGTCGATGAACTTGGGCAGGGCGGTGGCCGCCAGGATGCCGAGGATGACGATGACGACGATCAGCTCGATCATCGTGAAACCTTGTGGGCGGGTTCGCATGCTGCTGCTCCAGAAAATTTGGGGTCGGTGGTTGGGGAAGGTGGCGCCCCGCAGCCGCCTGGCATTGGCGCATTGGGTCTTGGGCGTTTATCGGATGCGGGGCTTCATTTCTTGAGCGAGACGCGGCCCAAATCCCACAGCGGCAGAAAGACGCCCAGCGCCAGCACCAGCACCATGGCGCCGAGAAAGACGATCAGGATCGGCTCGATCTGCGCCGACAGGGTTTTCAGCTCGTACTGCACGTCGCTGTTGTAAAGCTCGGCAATCTCTTCCATCAGCTCGTCGATGGCGCCGGTCTCCTCGCCCACCGCAATCATCTGCAGCACCACCGGGGTGAACACGCCGGTGGCAATGGCTGCGCGCAGGATGGTGTCGCCACGCTCCACCGCCTCACGCATCAGCTCCACCTTGCGGCTGATGTGGGCGTTGTCCACGGTTTGCGCCACCACGCTCAGCGCCTGCTCGATGGGCACGCCGCTTTTCAGGGCGAGCGAAAAACTGCGCGCAAACCGCGACAGCGTGGCTTTTTGCACGATGCGCCCGGCCAGCGGCAATTGCAGCAGCAGCCGATCCCAGGTCTGGCGGCCGCTGGGCTGGGCAATCCAGCGGCGCAGGCCGACAAAGCCCAGCACGCTGGCACCCGCCAACGCCCAACCGTAGGCCAGTGTGAACTGGCTGCTGGCCACCAGGATGCGGGTGGCCAGCGGCAGCTCGGCGTTGAAGCTCTTGAACACATTGGCAAACGCTGGCACCACCAGGGTGTTGATCACGCCGATGGCCACCACCATGGCCAGGATCACGAAGGCCGGGTAGCGCAGCGCCGCCTTGACCTGCTGGCGCATGAACTGCTCGAACTCGATGTGTTTGAACAGGCGCATGAACACGTCGTCCAGCCGCCCGGTCATCTCACCCACCCGCACCATGGCGACGTAGAAGCCGTCGAACACCCCGCCTTGCTGGGCAAAGCAGATCGACAGCTCGATGCCGCTTTCCAGGCTGTGGCGCACACTGCCCAGCACGGCCTTGAACCTGGCGTTGACAGCAGACTCCTGCAGCCCGGCCAGCGCGCGCAGGATGGGCACACCGGCACGCAGCAAGGTGTGCAACTGGCGCGAGAACATCATCACGTCGGCCGGCCGCACCTGGGGCTGGAACAGCGCAGTGCGGGCCGGCGTGCCGGCGGCGGGCTTGGCTGTGCCATCGTCAGCGCCAGTGGCCTTGGCGCTGGATTCAATGCGCAGCGGCGTCACGCCACGCGACATCAGCAGCATGGCCACTGCACTGGCATCTGCGCCGTCCAGCTCGCCGTTGACGGCGCCGCTGGCCGCGCGCCCCGTGTATGCAAACCTGGGCACTGTCAGTCGTCCAGCGCGGTGCCCACGCGCAGCGCTTCGTCCAGCGTGGTGCGTCCCAGCATCGCCAGGCGCAGCGCATCGCGGCGCAGCGTGCGCCCGGCCATCTGCTGCCGCCCGGCCTGGGTGAAGCGCGCCGGGTCGCCATCGTTCATCGCCTCGACCAGGGTTTGCGTCATCTCGATGAATTCATAGACGCCGCTGCGGCCGTTGAAGCCGGTCTGGTTGCAGGCACTGCAGCCCAGGCCTTTGCGGAAGGGGTTGTCTG
>JANNMP010000371.1:0-3913 GCA_031398015.1 Burkholderiaceae bacterium | reverse complement strand
TCGATGCCGATCACGTCGGCCACCGCCGCCGCATCGACGAAATCGATGTTCGATGAGCAGTATTCGCTGCCGTCGTCGTCTTCCCAGTTCTTCATGAAGATGCCGACCACCTCATGCCCCTGCTGTTTCAGCAGCCAGGCTGTCACAGCCGAATCGACGCCGCCGGACAAGCCGACGACCACACGTTGCGCTTTCATGCTGCGGATTGTCGGCACATGCGCAGGCAATCCGCGCAGCCAACCGGCCTGGCCTTGTCACAGCCGCGCCATGCCGGCTGCAAAGAATGGGCGTCTCCAAGGACGAGGACCATTCCATGACCCCACGAACATTGCACCCCACCCTGCTGGCCACCGCGCTGGCCGCCATACTGGTGGCCCCTGCCGCCAGCGCCAACGCGCTGACCGGCTGGGCCCTGCTGCCGGCCGCCACCTTCAGCGACGGCCCCACGTCGGGCCAGTTCGCCTTCAGCAACGCGGCCAGCCCGGCCAACAACCCGCCCTATCTGAACCTGCAGCCGGTGCAGGGTTTCTCGGGCGTGCTGGCGGGCCCGGCGGCGGGCACCTACACGGTGATGGTGGACAACGGCTTTGGCGCCAAGGCCAACTCGGCCGATGCGCTGCTGCGGCTGTACACACTCAAACCCGACTGGGCCAGCAAGACGGTGGGCGCGGTGGACTACGCCACCGGCGCCGCGCTGCCCACATTCAGCGCCGCATCGCGCCTGACGCTGAACGACGCCAACCGCAAGATGCCGTTTGCCATCGTCGCCGACGCTGCCGCTTACCCTGGCAGCAGCATCGCCGTCGATCCCACGATCAGCGCAGGCCGTCTGCTGACCGGCGGTGACCTGGACATCGAATCACTGCGCAAGGACAAGAACGGCAACCTGTGGTTCGGTGACGAGTTCGGCCCCTTCCTGGTCAAGGCCGATGCCAGCGGCACGGTGCAGAACGTGTTCCGCACACCCAATGTGCTGGGCCTGGGCGCCAATGCGTTTGTGCAGTCGCCGTCCAACCCGATCCCGACCGGGGCCAACAACCTGCCGGGCTCGGGCGGCTTCGAGGGCATGGCCTTGAACGCCAGCGGAAGCAAGCTCTACACCCTGCTCGAGCGCCCCCTGACCACCGACGCCGACCAGAAGCGCCTGCTGGTGCAGGAGTTCGACCTGGCCAGCGAGACCTTCACCGGCGGTGTGTTCGGCTACAAGCTGGAGACAGCGGGCACCAGCATCGGCGACATGACAGCCTTCGACGACCACCAGTTCCTGGTCATCGAGCGCAACGGCGTGACGGCCACATCGGCCAGTGGCACACCGTTCAAGAAGATCTACAAGATCGACATGAACGTGGTCGACAGCAACGGCTTTGTGCAGAAGACCGAGCTGGTGGACCTGATGAACATCGCTGACCCCGCTGACTTGAACGGCGATGGCAGCACCACGTTCACATTCCCGTTCGTGACCATCGAGGATGTGCTGGTCCTCGACGCCAACACCCTGCTGGTCATCAACGACAACAACTTCCCCGGCGGCGGTGGCCGCACGCTGGCATCGGACAACACCGAGTTCCTGCGCATCGGCCTGGCCAACCCGGTGCCCGAGCCCGGCACCTGGGCGCTGATGCTGGGTGGGCTGGTGGCTGTGGGGGCACTGGCGCGGCGCAGGCAAAAGCGCTGACCCACGCCCTGCCGATGGGGGCGCCACCCAAGCTCAGCAGCGCCGCCAGCGGCCGTCGTCTTGCTGTTGCACGCGGCCCTGGGCCAGCAGCTCGTCCAGGTGCAGGCCGATGCTGCGGCGCTCGGCGCAATCGACCCACAGTGCGTCATGCCCGGGCGGGTAGAGCAGGCCCTGGCGCACCAGGGCATCGATGTGCTGCGGCCCGGGTGCCAGCATGTCCAGCAGGCGCGCTTCACGCTCATCGATACGGGCGGTGAAGGCCGCCAGTTGGGCCAGGAAATCCTGTCGGTCAGTGATGACCGCGCGGTGGTGTGATGTCACCCACACCCGCGCGTCCAGTAACGCCACGGCCGCCAGCGTGCGGCGGAAATCGGCCAGGTTGGACGTGGCGTCACCGTAGTAGGGGCCGAAGCCGGAGAGGTCGATGTCGCCGATGAAGGCCAGGCCAGCGCTCTCTTCAACCAGCGCGCAATGGCCGGCGGTGTGGCCGGGCAGGTGCTGGGCGCGCACCCGCACACCGCCGCCCAGCTGCCACACCGCGCCGTCGGCATAGCCGGTGGCGTCAGGCCTGGGCATGTAGAAGAAGCGCTCTTCGATGCTGGCACGCATCGGTGCCAGCACATCGGCCGGGTAGCCGTAGTGGCGGGACAGGCCGGCCCAGCTCTGCGCTGCCGCCAGGTCAGCGTGGTGCACTTGCACGGCGGCCTGTGGCACACGGTGCAGGCCGGCCATGTGGTCTTCATGCACATGGCCCAGGATCACCAGGTCCACCGTGTCAAAGGCCGGGCCGATGCGGTTGGCCACCAGTGGTGTGTCAAAGGCCACGCGCATGTCGGCGCCCTGCACCAGCACCTGGTTGCCGTCGGGGTACTTGCCCGACTTTTCACCCAGGTGCACAGCCACTGGGCCGAAGTGCAGCACCCCACTCATCGCGCGGCACCCCCGGTGGCGGCCCACAGCGACGCATCGGCCGCCACCACAGCCAGTGGGTGGCGCTGGCCGGCCAGATGGTCTTCGATGCAGCGCATCACCAGCGGGCTGCGGTGGCGCGCGGCACTGGCGCGCACTTCATCGGGCGTGAGCCACAGGCAACGCACGATGCCGGCATCCAGCGGGCGCCCAGGCTCGGGCGCAGCCACGGTGCCGGCATAGGCAAAGCGCAGGTAAGTGATGTCGTCCGCCGGCCGGCCGGCCGATGCCGGCCGCTGCAGGCGGGCCATGTAGACCCCTTGCAGCCATTGCGGGGTGAAGGCGCAGGCTGTCTCTTCCAGGCATTCACGCACGGCGCCCTGCTCGGGTGTTTCACCCGGGTCCAGGTGGCCGGCGGGGTTGTTCAGCATCAGGCCCTGGGGCGTGTGCTCTTCGACCAGCAGATAGCGGCCGGCGTGGGCGACGATGGCGGCCACGGTGACACTGGGTTTCCAACGCACGTCAAGCATGCGCTGGATGGTAGACGCAGCGCCGCTGTGCAGTCGGTCACGGCGGCGACGGCTGGCAGCACCGTGTCGGGTAAGCTTCTTGCGGCGGCCGCTGCCTGATTGACGGCCGACAAGCGCCAGATGCGGCGCCCACAACAACCGAGGAGTTCATGCCATGGGTTTGCTGATTGGTGTGCCGACAGAGACAGCGGCCGGCGAGAAGCGTGTTGCCACCGTGCCCGACGTGGTGGAGAAGCTGGTCAAGCTGGGCTTCTCGGTGGCGGTGCAAAGTGGCGCGGGCGACGCCGCCAACTTTGCCGACGACACCTACCGCGCCGCCGGTGCGCAGGTGCTGCCCACGGCGGCCGAACTCTGGGCCAAGTCAGACATCGTTTTCAAGGCGCGTGCGCCCAGCCCCGCCGAAGTGGGCCTGATGCGCGAGGGCGGCACGCTGATCGGCTTCATCTGGCCGGCCCAGAACCCCGAATTGATGCAGCAACTGGCGGCCAAGCGCGCCACCGTGCTGGCCATCGACGCCCTGCCACGCCAGCTGAGCCGGGCGCAGAAGATGGACGCGCTCACCTCCATGGCCGGCATCAGCGGCTACCGCGCCGTCATCGAGGCGGCCAACGCCTTCGGCCGCTTTTTCAACGGCCAGATCACCGCCGCCGGCAAGATTCCGCCGGCCAAGGTGTTCATCGCCGGTGCCGGTGTGGCCGGCCTGGCGGCCATCGGCACGGCGGCCAACCTGGGCGCCATCGTGCGCGCCAACGACACCCGCGCCGAGGTGGCTGACCAGGTGGTGTCACTCGGCGGTGAG
>JANNMP010000334.1:0-8336 GCA_031398015.1 Burkholderiaceae bacterium | reverse complement strand
ATGCTTTCACGCCGCCACAGCGGCTCGAAAAGCGCGTTGCCGAAGCGCAGCGCCATCAGGTTCTGCACCGCCGGCTTGCCCAGGTAGTGGTCGATGCGGTAGGCCTGGGTTTCGGCAAACGCGGCGCTGACGACACGGTTGATTTCCTGCGCGCTGGCCAGGTCATGGCCCAGCGGTTTTTCCAGCACCACCCGCACTTGCGGCGTGTTCAACCCGGCCACCCCCAGCTGCGCGCAGATCACCGGAAACAGGTGCGGGCTGGTGGCCAGGAACAGCACCACCGTGTCGGCGCCACGCGCGTCCACCCACTGCTTCAAGCCGGCGTAGTGCTCGGGCTTGGACAAGTCCATGCGCCGGTAGTGCAGCATCTCGGCAAAGCGGGCGAACTCGTCTTCGCTGGGGCGCTTGGCGCTTTCCACCTCGCTGAAGCGCTCATGGATGAAGGCGCGGTAATCGTCGTCGCTGCGCTCGTCACGCGCCACCGCCAGGATGCGGCCGCCGGCCGGCAGCTTGCCGTGGCGGAAGGCCTGGAACAGCGCGGGCATCAGCTTGCGCCAGGTGAGGTCGCCAGTGCCGCCGAAGAGGACGAGGTCGAATGACATGCGTGCTGCGCCGGGTGATTGGCCTGGCGTGTAATTTAGTTACCAGATTTATGATGCATGGGTTTCTTGGGCAAGTCAATCCGACTGCTGCTCTGCGATCTTCTCAAGTCGTCGCGAGGCGGTCCGAGTAGCACGTTTGTGCTACATTGAAATCAAATTGCTGGAGCCAGCCATGTCAACCACCACCATCCGCCTGCCCGATGAGCTGAAGGCCCGCGTCGCAGTGGCTGCCGAGACTGCCGGCACCAGCGCACATGGCTTCATCCTCGAAGCCATTGCCGAGAAAACCGCGCAGTCAGAACAGCAGCGTGACTTTCACGCGGCGGCTGATCGCCGAGATGCCAACATTGCCGCCAGCGGCAAGACGATGGCGTGGGCCGACATGCGCGCGCATCTGCAAGGGCGCACTGCCGGCAAGGCCGTGGCGCGGCCGGCGGCGAGGAAACTGGCCCGCTGACGGTGTCACGCATTGAACTGGCGCCCGAAGTCGCCGACGACTTCGACCGCATCTTCGACCACTTGTTCGCACATGGAGCCGATGACGTGCCGGCACGCATCAACGCCATCGTCGCCGCCATCGATGTGCTGGAACACAGCCCGCTGATCGGCCGGCCTGTTGGCACCGACAAACGCGAACTGGTGATCGGGCGCGGCGCAAGGGGGGACGTGGCGCTGTACCGCTGGCTGCCCATCCTGGACACCGTCTTCGTGCTCGCCATCCGCAGCCAGCGTGAGGCGGGGTACGCCAGAGATTGAGCTGGCCGTGGCCCGATCGCGGTTTAATCCGCCCTCCAGCCCAGGAGCACAGCCACCATGCACCAGCTCGACGCCCTCAAGCAGTTCACCACCGTGGTCGCCGACACCGGCAACTTCAAGCAGCTGGCGCAGTACGCGCCACGTGACGCCACCACCAACCCATCGTTGATCCTGAAGGCGGTGCAGCAGCCCGACTACGCGCCGCTGCTGGCCCAGGCGGTGGCGGCGCGCCGCCGGGCACCGCTGGACGAACAGGTGGACGAGGTGCTGGTGCGCTTCGGGCTGGAAATCCTGAAGGTGGTGCCGGGCCGGGTGTCCACCGAGGTGGATGCGCGGTTGAGTTTCGATGCCGCCGCGTCACTGGCGCGGGCACGGCGTTTGATCGGCTTGTATCAAGCCGCCGGCATCGGCCGCGAGCGGGTGCTGATCAAGCTGGCCGCCACCTGGGAAGGCATCCAGGCGGCCAAGGTGCTGGAAGCCGAAGGCATCCACTGCAACCTGACCCTGCTGTTCGCCTTCTGCCAGGCGGTGGCCTGTGGCGATGCCGGTGTGCGGTTGATCAGCCCGTTCGTCGGCCGCATCTACGACTGGCACAAGAAACAAGCCGGCGCAGCCTGGGACGAAGCCGCCAACGCCGGCGCCAATGATCCTGGCGTGCTGTCGGTCAAGCGCATCTATGCCCACTACAAACATTTCGGCATCACCACCGAGGTGATGGGCGCGAGCTTTCGCAACATCGGCCAGATCACCGCGCTGGCCGGCTGTGACCTGCTGACCATCAGCCCCGAGCTGTTGGCCCAGCTGCAGGCCAGCAGCGCGCCGCTGCAGCGCCAGCTTGACCCCGCCGCTGCGCGCCAGGCCGATTTGCCCGCGGTGCACCACAGCGAAGCCAGCTTCCGCTGGGCCCTGAACGACGACGCCATGGCCAGCGACAAACTGGCCGAGGGCATCCGCGTTTTTGCGGCCGACGCCAGCAAACTCGACAACTTGATCCAGGGGCTGTGACCATGGACTGCCAACGCTGTGACGCCACCGTGGCCTGGGCCGCGCTGTTGGGCCACTTTGAAGCCCATGGCCGGGGCCTGGATTTGCGTGAGGCCTTTGCCCGTGATGCTGGCCGCTTCGATGCCTTCAGCCTGGCCGCGCCGGGGCTGTTTGCCGACCTGTCGAAGAACCTGTGGGACTTGAAGACGCGCAAGCTGCTGCTGGAACTGGCGCGTGAATGCCAGCTGGAAGCCCGGCGTGACGCGATGCTGGCCGGCGCGCCGATCAACACCACCGAAGGCCGCGCCGTGCTGCACACCGCATTGCGCGCGCCGCGTGGCCAGGGCCCGCACAGCGCCGATGTGCATGCGGTGCTGGACCGTATGTTCGAGTTTGCCGAAGGCGTGCGCGACACCACCAGCTCGGGCATCCGCCATGTCGTCAACATCGGCATCGGTGGCAGTGACCTGGGGCCGCAGATGGTGGTGCCGGCGCTCGACGCCTGCGCCCACCCGGGCATCACGCTGCACTTCGTCAGCAACGTCGATGGCCATGACATCACGCCGGTGCTGCGCAAGCTCAAACCCGAGAACACGCTGTTCATCATTGCCAGCAAGACCTTCACCACGCAGGAGACCATGGCCAACGCGGCGGTGGCGCGGCAGTGGTTCATCGACCAGGGCGGCACCGACGTGGGCCGCCACTTCGTGGGCGCCACCACCAACTTGAAGGCGGCGGCCGCCTTCGGCATCCACACCACCTTCGGCTTCTGGGACTGGGTGGGCGGGCGCTACTCGCTGTGGAGCGCGATCGGGCTGCCGATTGCCATTGCCGTGGGCAGCGAGCATTTCAGCGCGCTGCTGGCCGGCGCCCACGCGAGGGACCGCCACTTTGCCGACACCCCGCTCGAAGCCAACCTGCCGGTGCAGCTGGGCCTGCTGGACGTGTGGTACCGCAACTTCCACCGCTTCACAAGCCGCAGCGTGGCGCCCTACCACCAGGGCCTGAAGCGCCTGCCGGCCTACCTGCAGCAGCTGGAGATGGAAAGCAACGGCAAGTGTGTCGATCTGGATGGCCACAGCCTGCCCTACGGCACCAGCCCGGTGGTGTGGGGTGAGCCGGGCACCAACGGCCAGCATGCCTACTTCCAGATGCTGCACCAGGGCACCGATGTGATCCCGGTGGAGTTCATCGCCGTCAAGCATGCCACCCATGGCCATGCCGACCTGCACGCCAAGGCGCTGGCCAACTGCCTGGCGCAAAGCCAGGCGCTGATGCTGGGCAAGAGCACCGACGCGGCGCTGGCCGATAGCGCGCCCACCGCATCGCCCACCTTGGACAAGCAGACGGTGGCACGCCACCGCACCTTCCCCGGCAACCGGCCCAGCACCACGCTGCTGATCGACACGCTGAGCCCGTTTGCGCTGGGTGCGCTGATCGCGCTGTACGAGCACCGGGTGTTCACCAGCGGCGCCATCTGGGGCATCAACAGCTTCGACCAATGGGGTGTGGAGCTGGGCAAGGCGCTGGCCAGTGCACTGCTGCCACGCATTGCCACGCCGGGTGCGCCTGATCTGGGCGGTCTCGATGGCTCCACAGCCGGGCTGCTGGCGCGCCTGAAGTCCTGATGCGCCACATGAGCGGCAAGGTACAACCACTGCCCACGGTGTTGTTCGGCTTTGCCGGCGTGGTGTTGCACTGGCAACCGCTGGCGCTGCAGCCGGCGCCAGTCGCGGTGGCGCTGGTCGACGCGCTGCGGGTCGCTGGCTTTGATCTGGCGCATTGACGCCCCAACCCCAGGAGACCACCGCATGGCCGACACCACCCCCGCCCAGAACGGCGCCGAAAGCTTGGTCAGCACGCTGGCGGTCAGCGGCGTCAAGCTGTGCTTTGCCAACCCCGGCACATCGGAGATGCATTTCGTCGCGGCGCTCGACCGCATTCCCGGCGTGCGCTGTGTGCTGGGCTTGTTCGAAGGCGTGGTCACTGGCGCGGCCGATGCCTACTACCGCATGGCCGGTTCACCGGCGGCCACCTTGCTGCACCTGGGCCCGGGCCTGGGCAACGGCCTGGCCAACTTGCACAACGCCCGCAAGGCGGGCTCGGGCATCGTCAACATCGTCGGTGACCATGCCCATGGCCATGTGCAGTTCGAGTCGCCGTTGAAGAGCGACACCGAGGCGGTGGCCCGCACCATGTCGCACTGGGTGCGCAGCAGTGCCAGCGCGGCCGATGTGGGCGCTGACGGCGCGGCGGCGGTTGAAGCAACGCGCAACGGCGCGCTGGGCCGCATCGCCACCCTGGTGCTGCCGGCCGACACCGCCTGGGGCCCGGGTGGCCGCGCCGCCGTGGCGCGGCCGGCGCCAACGCCTGAAATCGAACTCGGCGCGGTGCTGGGTGCGGCACGTCTGCTGCAGCAGCTGGGCCCACGCGCCACGCTGTTGATTGGTGCCGGTGGCAGCCGCAGCGTGGCGGCGCAGCAGCATGCGGCGGCCATCGCGGCGCACACCGGCTGCCAATTGCTGGCCGAGTTCTACAACGCGCGTTTGCCGGGCGGCCGCAGCCGGCCGGGCATCCAGCGCCTGGCCTATGCGGTCGATGCAGCCGCTGCCCAGCTGGCCGGCAGCCAGGCGCTGGTGCTGGCCGGCAGCACCGAGCCGATCGGCTTCTTTGCCTACCCGGGCAAGCCGTCGCAATTGAAGCCCGAGGGCGCGGCCTTGCTGCAACTGGCCGCGCCGCAGCACGATGTGCCGTCTGCACTGGCAGCGCTGGCCGAGGCATTGGGCGCGCCGCCGGTGGCCATGCAATCACCACCTGCGGCCAGCGGCTGGCCCAGCGGGCCGCTCACCGCCGACAGCGTGGCCGCCGTGGTGGCGGCGGTGCTGCCCGACAACGCCGTGGTGGTCGATGAGGCGGTGAGCAGCGGCCGTGGCTTCGGCAGTGCCATGCTGGCTGCCGCGCCGCACGACTGGCTGCCCACCATGGGCGGGGCCATCGGCTTCGGCCTGCCCGGTGGTGTGGGCGCCGCACACGGCGCGCCAGGCCGGCCGGTGCTGGTGCTGGCGGGTGACGGCAGCGCCATGTACACCGTGCAGGCGCTGTGGACCATGGCGCGCGAAGCGCTGCCGGTGGTGGTGCTGGTGTTTGCCAACCGCGCCTACCGCATCCTGCAAGGCGAGCTGCAAGGTGTGGGCGCGGCCATCAGCGGCGCCAAGGCCGAGGCCATGCTGTCGCTGGCCAACCCGGCACTCGACTGGGTGGCGCTGGCGCGTGGCCACGGTGTGCCGGGTGTGCGGGTGGACCACACCGATGCGCTGGCCGAGGCCTTGCGCGATGGTTTTGCCAGCGGTGGGCCGGTGCTGATCGAGGCGCTGCTGTAGCGCCTGTCGATACCGACCGGCGCCGGACGGCGCCGGTCAGTGCCCGGCCGGTGGCACGGAATTGGCTTGCGGCTGCGGCGATAAACTGACCGTTTGGTCAAGCGTTGCCAGCCACCACGGCCCCTCGATGAACGCCTCTGAACGGCCCGCCAGCTTGGCTGACACCGCCCCAGCGCCCACCGCCCAGGCGGCGGTGCAGGTGCGCCGCGCCAGTGTGGTCTACCCGTCGCCCGACGCTCCGGTGCATGCGCTGGCCGACATCGACCTGACCATTGCCCAAGGTGAATTCGTCTCGCTGATCGGCCCGTCGGGCTGCGGCAAGACCACGCTGCTGCGGGTCATCGCCGACCTGGAGCCGATCAGCAGCGGCCAGGTGCTGGTCAACGGCCAAAGCCCGCATGATGCGCGGCTGGCGCGCGCCTACGGTTATGTGTTCCAGGCGCCGGCACTGTTCCCCTGGCGCACGGTGCTGGGCAATGTGATGCTGCCGCTGCAGATCCAGGGCCGCAGCAAGGCCGAGGCTGAGCGCGTGGCGCATGAACAGCTCGGCCGTGTCGGCCTGACCGGCTTCGAGCGCAAATACCCCTGGCAGCTGTCGGGCGGCATGCAGCAGCGGGTGTCGATCGCGCGTGCGCTGGGCTTCGAGCCCAAGATCCTGATGATGGACGAGCCCTTCGGCGCGCTCGACGAAATCACCCGCGATGGCTTGAATGACCAGTTGCAGCAGCTCTGGCAGCGTGAACGGCGCACGGTGGTGTTTGTCACCCACAGCATCGCCGAGGCCGTGTACCTGAGCACCCGCATCGTGGTGATGAGCCCACGCCCGGGGCGCATCCTGAAGATCATCGGCAGCACGCTGCCCGATGTGCGCACGCTGGACATGCGCGACACGCCGGCCTTCATGGCGCTGGCGCATGAAGTGCGGGAAGGCCTGGCGGTTGGACATGGTGTGGGCCATGGTTCGGCCCACAGCCGGCACTGATTGCCGATGCAGCCGCTGACAACGGCCCAACGCTGGCTGCCCGTGGCCACGGTGCTGGCCCTGGTGCTGGCGCTCTGGTATGCCGCTGCCGTGGGCCTGAACCGCGCCGCTGCGGTGGAGCGGGTGCTGCCCAACACCCACCCGCAGGGCTGGACATTCACCGATCTGGTGGCCGCCACGCTGAACATGCAGCGACCGGTGCTGCCCGCGCCGCACCAGGTGGCGGCCGATCTGCACAGCAGCATCACCGGCTGGCCGCTGGCCTCGCCCCGCAACCTGCTGTACCACGCCGCCGTCACCGCGCAGAGCACCCTGGTGGGCTTTGTGCTGGGCACCTTGCTGGGCGTGGTGCTGGCTGCGGCCATCGTGCACAGCCGCACGCTCGACCGCGCGCTGCTGCCCTGGATCGTGGCCAGCCAGACAGTGCCGGTGCTGGCGATTGCGCCCATCGTGCTGGTGATCCTGGGCAGCCTGGGGTTCAGCGGCGTGGCGCCCAAGGCCACGATCGCGATGTACCTGTGCTTCTTCCCGGTGACGGTGGCCATGGTGCAGGGCTTGCGTGCGCCGCAGAAGATCGAGACCGAGCTGCTGCACACCTATGCCGCCAGCCGGCTGCAGGCGTTCTGGCTGCTGCGCCTGCCGTCGGCCCTGCCGTACCTGTTCCCGTCACTCAAGGTGGCGATTGCCGCCGGCCTGGTGGGCGCCATGGTGGCCGAGCTGCCCACCGGCGCGCAGGCAGGGCTGGGTGCACGCCTGCTCACCGGCAGCTACTACGGCAACACCGTGGGCATCTGGTCGGCGCTGGTGTTGTCAGCCTTGTTGGGCCTGGGGCTGACCTTGGCGGTGGCGGGCGTTGAGCGGCTGGTGCTGCGGCGGCAGGCGGCATGACGGCGCCAGCCAGCCGGTTCCACTTGCCGCGCCGGGTGCTGGCCTGGTGGGCGCTGTCGGTGCTGCTGGCGCTGCTGCTGTGGTGGGCCGTGCCCGAGGCGGGCAGTGTGGACAGCGCCCCGCCGCTGCTGCTGCTGGGCTTGGGGGTCGTAGCAGCGCTGGCGGTGGCCAACCTGCGCCAGGTGGCCGCACTCGATGGCCACCGCGCCCACGGCACGCTGGCTGCCGCGCTGTTTGGCCTGTGGCTGCTGTACTTCTGGCAAGTGGGTGTGACGCTGTTCAACGTGCCGCGGGTGCTGCTGCCGTCGCCGCTGTGGATCGGCCAGATGCTCAGCGAGCGCTGGCCCACGCTGGCGGCCGACTTTGTGCAGACCGTGGGCAAGGCGGTGCTGGTCGGCTGGGTGCTGGGCTCGGGCCTGGGCTTTGCCGTGGCTGTGGCGATTGACCGCGCGCCCTTCCTGCAGCGCGGCCTGCTGCCATTGGCCAACCTGACCAGCACCATTCCGCTGGTGGCGGTGGCCCCGATCATGGTGATGTGGTTCGGCTTTGAGTGGCCCAGCAAGGCGGCAGTGGTGGTGCTGATGACCTTCTTCCCGATGCTGGTGGCCACGCTGGCCGGCTTGCAGGCGGCCGGCCGGCTGGAGCTGGAGCTGATGCAGACCTATGCCGCCGGTTACGCCCGCACGCTGATCGACCTGCGCCTGCCGATGGCCACGCCGTTCATCTTCAGCGCGCTGAAAGTCA
>JANNMP010000257.1:0-4831 GCA_031398015.1 Burkholderiaceae bacterium | reverse complement strand
CATCGCCGCCGGTCCGTCGATCAGGCTGCAACGCGCTGCGGCAGCGCCAGCAACTGCCGGCGCCGCAGCGGGCGGGCGAACAGCTCGGCCAGGTCACCGGCCTGGTCAAAGCCCTGGATGGGGCTGAACACCAGCTCGATCGACCATTTGGTGGTCAGGCCCTCGGCCTCCAGCGGGTTGGCCAGGCCCAGGCCACACACCACCAGGTCAGGCGCCTGGGCGCGGCAGCGCTGCAACTGCAAATCCACATGCTGGCCTTCGGACAACAGCGTGCCGGCGGGCAGCAGCGCCAGCTCAGCCGCCAGGTGCTGGCGGTGCAAGTAGGGCGTGCCCACCTCGGTGAGCTGCATGCCCATCTCACGCGCCAGGAAGCGCGCCAGCGGCAACTCCAGCTGCGAATCGGGGAAGAAGAAGATGCGCTGTCCCTGCAGGTGCGGGCGCTGCGCGGCGGTGGCCTGCAGCGCACGCGCCTTGGCCGGTGCGATGGCGCGCTGGAACATGGCATCGCCGATGCCAAACGCGGTGGCAGCCGCTTGCAGCCAGGCCTCGGTGCCTTCGGCGCCGAGCGGGAATGGTGCGGTCAGACGCTGCGCACCACGCGCTTCCAAGGCCCGGGCGGTGTCGGCCAAAAACGGTTGGGCCAGCAGCAGGCGGGTGTTGTGGCCCACCGCCGGCAGCGCACCGGCGCGGCGCGGCGGGAAGAACTGAACCGGGCCCAGGCCCATCGCGGCGAACAGGCGCAAAAACTGGTCTTCGACCACATCGGCCAGCACGCCGGCCACCAGCAACGCGGGCGGCGCGTCGGCCGATGCGGCCGGCATCAACGGCACCAGCGCGGCCAGGCAGGCGTCTTCACCCTGGGTGAAGGTGGTCTCGATGCCGCTGCCCGAATAGCTGAGCACGCGCACGCCCGGCAAATACTTGGTCGACAGCCGCTGCGCGGCGCGCGACAGATCGAGCTTGATCACCTCTGACGGGCATGAGCCGACCAGGAACAGCAGCTTGATCTCGGGCCGGCGCGCCAGCAATTGCATCACCACGCGGTCGAGTTCGTCCTGCGCGTCGGCCAGGCCTGCCAGGTCACGCTCGTCGATGATGGCGGTGGCAAAGCGTGGCTCGGCAAAGATCATCACGCCGGCGGCCGACTGCAGCAGGTGGGCGCACGTGCGCGAGCCCACCACCAGGAAAAACGCGTCCTGGATCTTGCGGTGCAGCCAGACGATGCCGGTCAGGCCGCAGAACACCTCGCGCTGGCCACGCTCGCGCAGCACCGGTGCGTCGCTGCACCCGCCCTGGCTTTGAATCGGAAAAACAGTGCTCATGTTGCAGCCTCTGCCAGGCTGGCGTCGTGGCGCGCCATGTCCAGCCTGGCCATGCGCAGCTTCCAGATGAACTGCGCCGCGTTGATCAGGTAGGCCGTATACGCTGCCAGCGCCAGCAGCATCTGGCCCCGCGCATCGAGCGCGCCGCTGAACCACGCCAGCAAGTAGGCGGTGTGCAGCGCCAGCACCAGCATGCTGAACAGGTCTTCCCAGAAGAAGGCCGGGGCGAACAGGTACTGGCCGAAGACCACTTTCTCCCAGACGCAGCCGGTGAGCATGATGGTGTAGAGCGCAAGCGTCTTCACCACCACCGACGCAGTGGCCGCTTCGAGCCCGGCGCCGGTGGCCAGGTAGCGCAGAACCAACACCAGGCTGACAGCGAACACCACAAATTGCAGCGGCGCCAGCAGGCCTTGCACCAGCGTCCAGCGGCTGGCGTCGCGGCGCTGGCGCTGCGCGGGCGTGTACAGCGGCGGCCTGGCCAGACGTGGGCCGGCCTGGCGCACGGGGGGGCTGGTCCGGATGCTGGGCATGGCACTGAATCTAGGTCGGGCACCGCAAAGTGTCAATCCGGGTTGACGTACTTTGTGTCTGACACTAATCTGACCCCGAATACGCTTCAACCCCACTTGACGGGCCAGGGTCGCCCACAGACATTCGTCGCGGACAGGAAACCACCAGAATCCAGACGATGTGCTTGGGCGTGAGTCAGCCTGCCGACCGGCAAACGCTGCGCAGCCGCCACCCGCAGAGGAGAGCGCCTTGAGCCGATTGCAACGAGACACCAACAGCGCACCAAACCCCACGGCCACTGAGCGCCATCACCCTGGCCATCCGCCCGGCCACGGCGCCGAGCAGGCGGATTGCTGGGCCGAGATGCAGGTGGTGTCCAACAGCCAGGGCCATGCGGCCTGGGCCACGCTGGCCAGCCAGCGCCCGGCGGTTGAAGAACGGCTGTCGCGCCTGGTCGACACGATCGAGCGCGACATCATTCCGCGCCTGGTGCGCGCGCACGCGCCTGCGGCCGGCGGCGCGCCGGTGGTCAGCATGCCCACCCGTGCCGAAGTGGTGGCCTTCACCGCCCATGTGATGGCGCGTGACGACAGCGCCATCCAGGCCGAGCTGGCGGCGCTGCGCACACGTGGTGTCAGCGTTGAATCGCTCTACGTCGGCCTGCTGGCCCCGGCCGCGCGCCACCTGGGCGAGCTGTGGGAGGACGACCGCTGCCACTTTGCCGATGTCACCGTCGGCCTGGGCCGGTTGCAGCAGATCATGCGCAGCCTGAGCACCGCCTTCGGCACGGAGATTGAAGCACCGGTGGGTGGGCGCCGCGCGCTGCTGATGCCGGCACCGGGTGACCAGCACACCTTCGGCCTGTCGATGGTGGCCGAGTTTTTTGCCCGCGCCGGCTGGGAAGTGGTGGGGGTGATGGACCCCGACGCCGCCGGGTTCGAAAACAGGGTCAAAGACGAATGGTTCGATCTGGTGGGCATCTCTGCGGGCAGCAGCACGCGCCTGGACAGCTTGCTGGCCTGCATCGCCTCGGTGCGGCGGCTGTCACACAACCGTGCGGTGGCGGTGATGGTGGGTGGGCCGCTGTTCACCGTGCACCCCGAGCTGGTCGAGCAAGTGGGCGCCGACGGCGTGGCCACCGACGGCCAGCAGGCCCCTGCCCTGGCCGAGCGCCTGCTCGGCCGCCGCGCCAAGGGGTTCTGAGCCGCAGCGCCGGCTGCGCCCGTGGAAACCCGGCATGAAGAAAAAAGCGCCGGCCCTCCACCGCAAGCCGGGCACATTCAGCCAGGTTGAACAAAACCTGTCAGACCTGGACGCCAGCGCCGTGGCGGCATTGCTGGCCACCGCCGCCGACATCACCCTGGTGCTGGATGCTGACGGCAGCATCCGCGACATGGCCTTCGGCGACGAGACGCTGGCCACCGAGCTGGGCGTGGGCTGGATCGGCCAGCATTGGTCAGCCACGGTCAGCGAAGAAAGCCGGCCCAAGGTGGCGGCACTGCTGGCCCCACGGCTGCCCGGCGCCATGCGCTGGCGCCAGATGAACCACCCGCTGCCCGAAGGCGGCACCATGGCCATCAGCTACGCCAGCCATGCCTTGCCAGCCCATGGCAGCCGGCCGGCGCGCTGGGTTGCCTTCGGCCGCGACCAGCGCGTGACCACCGCACTGCAGCAGCGCCTGGTCGAGGCCCAGTTGTCGGTCGAGCGTGACTACGCGCGCTTTCGCCAGGCCGAGCTGCGCTACCGCCAGCTGTTCCAGATGGCTGGCGAGGCAGTGCTGGTGGTCGATGCCACCACCGGCCGGGTGCTCGAAGCCAACCCGGCGGCGGCCACCATGCTGGCCACGGCGGCCGACAAACTGGTCGGCCAGGTGTTTCCGCTGGGCCTCACCGCGCGCAGCAGCAAGCTGGTGGCCACGCTGCTGGCCACCGCGCGCCGCACCGGCCGCGCCGACCCGGCCAGCGCCGAGCTGGCCGACAGCCGCGGCGCCGTGCAGGTGTCGGCCACGCTGCTGCACCAGGACCAGGCCCACCTGCTGCTGGTGCGCCTGTCGCGCAGTGACAGCCTGCAGGCACAGGTCCACGGGCCTGAATCAGCAATGCTGCTGCAGCTGGCCCATGGCGCGCCCGACGGCCTGGTCGTCACCGACCTGGACGGCCTGGTGCAGGCCGCCAATGCCGAGTTCGTCAACCTGTGCCAGATGGCCGGTGAAGAGCAGATGCGCGGCCAGTCCCTTGAGCGCTGGCTGGGCCGCACCGATGTCGACCTGGGTGTGCTGCTGAGCAACCTGCGCCAGCGCGGCGCGGTGAAGCTGTTTGCCACCACGCTGCGGGGTGAATTCGGCGCCAGGACCGAGGTGGAGATTTCGGCGGTGACGGTGACCCGGTCTGACCCGATGCTGCTGGGCTTCACCGTGCGCGACGTCGGCCGCCGGCTGCAGCCCGAAGCCGGTGCGGCCCAAGTGCTGCCACGCTCGGTGAACCAGCTCACCGAGCTGGTGGGCCGGGTGCCGATGAAGGACATCGTCGGCGAGACGACCGACCTGATCGAAAAACGCTGCATCGAGGCGGCGCTGGAGCTGACCCGCGACAACCGCGCCTCGGCGGCTGAAATCCTGGGCCTGTCACGCCAGAGCCTGTATGTGAAATTGCGCCGCTACGGCCTGGGTGACCTGGGGCCGGGGGTCGACAAGTAGCGCTGGACGCAGGCCTTGGCGATGGCCGCGCAGCGGCGCATACTGTAAATCCCGGTTGACACTCTCGGCTGTCAAGCTGAAGATCAGCGGCATGCCCCGGCCTGCCCTTGCCACCGTTGCCGAGCTGTTCAAGCCGATCACCTGGTTCCCGCCGATGTGGGCCTTTGGCTGCGGCGTGGTGGCCTCGGGCGTGCCGCTGGCCGACCGCTGGGGCCTGGTGCTGGTGGGCGTGCTGCTGGCCGGCCCGCTGGTGTGCGCCACCAGCCAAGCAGTGAATGACTGGTTCGACCGCCATGTCGAT
>JANNMP010000084.1:0-10481 GCA_031398015.1 Burkholderiaceae bacterium | reverse complement strand
AGATGGTCCAGCAGGGCCAGCAGCGGGCGTTCACCGGCGTCCAGCGTGATGAAGTCGAAGACTTCGAAGACCCGTGCATCGCTCAATTCACGCAGCTCGGTGTTGACGAAGCCGCCGCCCAGCACGGTGGTGATGCCGGGGTCGAACGCCTTGATCGTCTGGGCGATGCGCAACGCCGCATACACCGCCCCCGGGAACGGCACCGACAGCAGCACCACCGTGGGCTGGTGGCGGGCCAGCGAGTCCAGCGTCAGCTGCCGCAGCGCTGTGTCCACCAGCGTGGGCGCTGCGGCCAGCGCGCTGTGCAGCGGGTCGAAGCTGGCCTGGCTCTGCGCCAGGCTTTCGCCATAGCGCACAAACTCGAAGCGCGCATCGGCGCCCTCGCGCAGCACATCGGCCAGGTCGTTCAAGTACAGCGTGGCCAGGTGGCGGGCATGGTCTTGCACCCCCAGCGCACCAAAGGCCCAGGCCAATGGGCCGGCACCATCGGCGTCGGCGTAGACGTCCAGCGTGGCAAAGCGCGGGCCCTCGGGCAGGAACGCCCGGCCAACGATGCGGTGGGCCAGCGTGGCGTCATGGCCCTGCAGGAAGCGGATGGTCGCCGCGATGGTGGCGGCATAACGCGGGTATTGCGCCGTGAAGGCCAGCAAGCGCTGCGTGCGATGCGCCACCGGCATGGCGTCAATGTGTTGTTTCAGTTCGGCCAGGCCCAACGGCGACAGCAGGCGCAACGCCAGCGCGAGCGCCAGGTCGTCTTGCACCGCAGCCACACCACGCCCGCGCAGAAAGCCGGTCAGGTAGGCAGTGGACGGGTAAGGCGTGTTCAGCTGCGTCATCGGCGGGATGAGCGACAGCACGCGCAGCGGGGTGGTGGCCATGGTCGGCGGGCATTGTCGGCGAGCATGCACAGCCCAGCGGCGCCAGGCCAGGCTGGCCCTGGATAATCCAGCCATGAATCCGCTGCTGGGCAAGCTGCAGCCCTACCCCTTCGAGCGCCTGCGTGCGCTCACCGCCGGCATCACGCCGAACCCGGCCTATGCGCCGATCAGTCTGGGCATCGGCGAGCCGCGCCATGCCACACCGGCGCTGGTGGAAGCCGCCATGCTGGCCGGTTTGAAAGGCCTGTCGGTCTACCCGCCCACTGCGGGTGAACCGCGCCTTCGCGAAGCCTTCTGCGGCTGGCTGCAACGCCGCTACAGCCTGGCGCTGAACCCGGCCAGCCAGGTGCTGCCGGTGGGTGGCAGCCGCGAGGCGCTGTTTGCGATTGCGCAGACGGTGGTCGATGCCAGCCGCCCCGGCGCCACCGTGGTCTGCCCCAATCCGTTCTACCAAATCTATGAAGGCGCGGCCCTGCTGGCTGGCGCGCAGGTGGCCTATGCCAACAGCGATGCGGCGCGCAACTTTGCGCCCGACTGGGGCCGCATCGACGCCGCCACCTGGGCGCAGACGCAGTTGCTGTACGTCTGCTCACCCGGCAACCCCACCGGCGCGGTGATGCCGCTGGCCGAGTGGCAACAATTGTTTGCGCTCAGTGACCAGCACGGCTTCGTGATCGCCAGCGACGAGTGTTATTCCGAGATCTACTTCCGCGACGAGCCGCCGCTGGGCAGCCTGCAGGCTGCAGCCAAGCTCGGCCGGCATGACTTCCGCAACCTGATCGCCTTCACCTCGCTGAGCAAGCGCAGCAACGTGCCCGGCCTGCGCTCGGGTTTCGTCGCGGGTGATGCGGCGATCATCGAGAAGTTCTTGCTCTACCGCACCTACCACGGCTCGGCCATGGGCCCGGTGGTGCAGGCGGCCAGCCTGGCAGCCTGGAACGACGAGGCCCATGTGCTGGCCAACCGGGCGCTGTACCGCGCCAAGTTTGCCCAGGTCACCCCCGTGCTGGCCGAGGTGCTGGACGTGGCCCTGCCCGATGCCGGCTTCTACCTGTGGGCTGCCGTGCCGTCTGCCGATGGCCAGCCAGGCGACGACATCGGCTTCGCCCAGCAACTGCTCGCTCAATACAATGTGGTGGTGTTGCCTGGCAGCCTGCTGGCACGGCAGGCCCAGGGCCACAACCCCGGCGCAGGCCGCATCCGCATGGCCCTGGTGGCCGGCAGCGATGAATGCCTGGAAGCTGCCCACCGCATTGCCGCTTTCAGCCGCCAGTTCAGCCGCACGTTCATCAGCCAATCCGCAGCCCGCACCCACCATGACCACTGAACTGCAAACCCTGATCGACCTGGCCTGGGACGGCCGTGCCAGCCTGAGCCCCACCACCGCCGACCCGCAAATCCGCGAGGCGGTTGACCAGGCCATCGGCGAGCTGAACGCCGGCCGCCTGCGCGTGGCCAGCCGCACTGGCGTGGGCCAGTGGGTGGTGCACCAGTGGTTGAAAAAGGCCGTGCTGCTGAGCTTTCGCCTGCATGACAACGTGGCGGTGCACGCCGGTGACCTGACCTTCTTCGACAAGGTGAAGACCAAGTTCGCGCACATCGACGAGGCCGCCATCCGCGCCAGCGGTGTGCGGGTGGTGCCACCGGCCGTGGCCCGGCGCGGCAGTTACCTGGCCAAGGGTGTGGTGCTGATGCCCAGCTACGTCAACATCGGCGCGTATGTCGATGAAGGCACGATGGTCGACACCTGGGCCACCGTGGGCAGCTGCGCGCAGATCGGCAAGAACGTGCATTTGAGCGGCGGCGTCGGCATCGGCGGGGTGTTGGAGCCGCTGCAGGCCAACCCCACGATCATCGAAGACAACTGCTTCATCGGCGCCCGCTCCGAGGTGGTGGAAGGCGTGATCGTCGAAGAGAACTCGGTGCTGGGCATGGGCGTGTACATCGGCCAGAGCACCCCCATCTTCAACCGCGAGACCGGCGACATCACGTTCGGCCGCGTGCCCAGCGGGTCCGTGGTCGTCAGCGGCAACCTGCCCAAGACAGCCGCCAACGGCCAGCCGTACAGCATGTATGCGGCGATCATCGTCAAGCGGGTCGATGCGCAGACGCGGTCGAAGACGAGCATCAACGACCTGCTACGCCCCTGAACGGATGGCGCGTGGCATGGCTGAATTGGAGACACGATGAGCGGCAGGATGGAGCGGGTCATGCGCCTGATGGCCGAGCGCCAGGCGTCTGATGTCTTCCTGTCGGCCAACATGCCGGTGCTGATCAAGATCCACGGCCAGATGCTGCAGCTCAGTGACCAGATCCTGACGCCGCAGCAACCCCGCCAGTTGCTGGCCGAGGTGCTGAGCCCCAAGCAGCTGGAAGAGCTGGACGACACCGGTGAGCTGAACCTGGCGGTGGCCATTGACCGCGTGGGCAGCTTCCGCATCTCGGCTTTCAAGCAGCGGGGTTCGGTGGCCGGCGTGGTGCGCCACATCCCGCACATCATTCCGGCGCTCGACACACTGGGCGTGCCGGCGCTGCTGGGTGAGCTGGTGCTGGAAAAGCGCGGCCTGATCCTGATGGTGGGTGCCACCGGCTCGGGCAAGAGCACCACCCTGGCCTCGATGCTGGAGTTGCGCAACCGCAACCTGCCGGGCCACATCCTCACCATCGAGGAGCCGATCGAGTTCCTGTTCCAAAGCAAGAAGTGCGTGGTCAACCAGCGTGAGGTGGGGCGTGACACCGAAAGCCTGCAGATTGCACTGAAGAACGCATTGCGCCAAAGCCCCGACTGCATCCTGATCGGTGAAATCCGTGACCGCGAGACCATGAGCGCAGCGCTGAGCTATGCGCTGTCGGGCCACCTGGTGCTGGCCACTCTGCATGCCAACAACAGCCACCATGCGCTGGGCCGCATCCTGTCGTTCTACAGCCCCGAGGCGCGGCCGGTGCTGCTGGGTGACCTGGCCGCCGGCCTGCGGGCCATCGTTTCGCAGCGCCTGCTGCGCGCCGAAGAAGGCGGGCGCATCCCGGCGGTGGAGGTGATGCTCAACACCAACCTGGTGGCCGAGCTGATCGAGAAGGGTGATTTTCCAGGCGTCAAGGAGGCGATGGAAAAGTCGATGGCCGAAGGCTCATGCACCTTTGAAGAAGCGCTGGCCGGGTTGATTGGTGCGGGCACCATCAGCCGCGAAGAAGGCCTGGCGAATTCAGATTCGGTCACCAACCTGATCTGGCGCTTGCAGAACACGGCCGGCCCGGTGTCGCGCACCACGCCGCGCAAGGACGACGAAGATGCGCCCGAATACACCGACTTCATCATCGACGTGCTGCCCGATGGCTTTGTGCCGCGCCGCAGCAGCAGCTTTCCCAACCTGAGTTCGTGACCAGACCATGGCCAGTGGCATGAATGACGGCATGGCCGACGATTTGGCCACCCAACGCCTGCTGGAGCAGCTGCTCGCCCGCCGCTCGGTCACACCCGACGATGCCGGCTGCCAGGCGCTGGTGGCCGCACAGCTGCAGCCGCTGGGCTTCAGTTGCGAAACGCTGCTGTGCGGGCCCGAAAATTTCCGCGTCACCAACCTGTGGGCCGTGCATGCAGGTGCCCGGCCCGGCCCCACGGTGGTGCTGGCCGGCCACACCGACGTGGTGCCCACCGGCCCGCTGGCGGCCTGGGCCAGTGACCCGTTTGTGCCCAGCCACCGTGGCGGCATGCTCTACGGCCGCGGCGCGGCCGACATGAAAACCTCGATCGCGGCGATGACGGTGGCCGCCGCTGAGTTTGTGCAACAGCACCCGTTGCATGCCGGCCGGCTGGCGCTGCTGTTCACCAGTGACGAAGAAGGGCCGTCCACCGACGGCACGGTGCGGGTGGTGCAGGCGCTGCAAGCCCGCGGTGAGCAGCTGGATTGCTGCATCGTCGGTGAGCCCACGTCGGTGGACCGGCTGGGCGACATGGTGAAGAACGGCCGCCGCGGCTCGCTGTCGGCGCGTTTGACGGTGCGTGGCGTGCAAGGCCATGTGGCCTACCCACAACTGGCGCGCAACCCCATCCACCAGCTGGCGCCGGCGCTGGCCGAGCTGGCCACCACCGTGTGGGACAACGGCAACGACCACTTCCCCGCCACCACCTGGCAGGTCAGCAACATCCACGGTGGCACGGGTGCGCTCAATGTGATCCCGGGTGAGGTGGTGGTCGATTGCAACTTCCGCTTTTCCACCGAGAGCACACCCGAGCTGCTGAAAGCCCGTGTCGAGGCACTGCTGCAGCGCCACGGGCTGGATTGCAGCCTGGCCTGGACACTGGGCGGCTCGCCCTTCCTCACCCGGCCGGGCACGTTGAGCGCGGCGCTGGCCGACGCGATCGAGGCCGAGTGCGGCATCCGCCCGGTGCTCAGCACCACCGGCGGCACCAGCGACGGCCGCTACATCGCGCCCATCTGCGCGCAGGTGGTCGAGTTCGGGCCGATCAACGCCACCATCCACAAGGTCGACGAATGTGTGCGCGTGGCCGACATCCTGCCGCTGAAGAACGTGTACCGCCGAACGTTGGAGACATTGCTGGCGTGAATGTCCTGCAATTGATCGAGGCCAGCAGCGCCCGCCTCACCGAGGCGGGCGTTTGTTTTGGGCAGGGCACGGCCAATGCCTTCGACGACGCCGCATGGCTGGTGCTGTGGCGCCTGGGCCATGCGCTGCACACGCTGGACGATGTGGCTGCGCTGCCGGTGGACGCGGCCGGCACCGCTGCCGTGCAGGCCTTGATCGGCCAGCGCATTGCCACCCGTCAGCCCAGCGCCTACCTGACCGGCGAGGCCTGGTTGCAAGGCGTGCCGTTCACGGTGGATGCACGCTGCATCGTCCCGCGCTCGCTGATCGCCGAGCCGCTGGCCGACGGAGCCATCGACGTGTGGCTGAGCGAGCAGACCCGCAGCGTGCTGGACCTGTGCACCGGCAACGGCAGCCTGGCAGTGCTGGCGGCCATGGCCTGGCCCGAGGTGCTGGTGGACGCCGCCGACTGCAGCGCCGACGCGCTGGCCGTGGCCCACCTCAACATCCAGCGCCACGGCCTCGCCGAGCGCATCACGCTGCACCAGGGCGACGGCCTGGCTGCTGTGGCGGGCAAGGCCTATGACCTGATCCTGTGCAACCCGCCATACGTCAACAGCGCGTCCATGCAACGGCTGCCAGCCGAGTTCCAGGCCGAACCCGCGCTGGCCCTGGCCGGTGGCGCCGATGGCATGGGCTTCATCGGCCAACTGCTGCGCCATGCAGCGGCGCATCTCAAAGCCCAAGGCGTGCTGGTGCTGGAGATCGGCCACGAGCAGGCCAATTTCGACGCCGCCTTCCCCACGCTGGTGCCGGTGTGGTTGCCCACCAGCGCCGGTGACGACAAGGTGCTGCTGCTGCACCAAGCGCAACTGACCGGCCTGACAGCCCCGACCCCATGATCCAGATCAAGAACCTCACCCTGCGCCGAGGCGTGAAGGTGGTGCTCAAAGATGCCACCGTCACGCTGAACCCGGGCGAAAAAATCGGCCTGGTCGGCCGCAACGGCGCCGGCAAATCCAGCCTGTTCTCGCTGATCGCCAACCGCCTGCAGGCCGACGCCGGTGACCTGGACAAACCACCGGCATGGCGCATCGGCGAGGTGGCGCAAGACATGCCCGAGACCGCCCAGGGCGCCACCGACTTCGTGCTCGAAGGTGACCTGCCGTTGATGGAAGCGCGCGCCGCACTGGCCACCGCCGAGCTGGCTGAAGACGGCCATGCCATCGCCGACGCCTACATGCTGCTGGAACAAGCCGGCACCTTCGACGCCCCCGCGCGCGCCCAGGCGCTGCTGCTGGGCCTGGGGTTCCGCAGCGACCAACTCGACGCGCCGGTCAACAGCTTCTCAGGCGGCTGGCGCATGCGCTTGCAACTGGCGCGCGCGCTGATGTGCCCGGCCGACCTGCTGCTGCTCGACGAACCCACCAACCACCTGGACCTGGATGCACTGGTGTGGCTGGAGGGCTGGCTCAAGCGCTACCAGGGCCTGATGATCGTGATCAGCCACGACCGCGAATTCCTCGACGCCATCACCACCGTGACAGTGCATGTGGACGCCGCCCAGCTCACACGTTATGGCGGCAACTACAGCGCCTTCGAGACCATGCGCGCCGAGCGTTTGGAGCAGGCGCAGGCGGCGTTCGGCAAGCAGCAGGAAAAGATCGCCCACCTGCAGAAGTTCATTGACCGCTTCAAGGCCAAGGCCAGCAAGGCCAAGCAGGCGCAGAGCCGCGTCAAGGCGCTCGACCGCATGGTCAAGCTGGGGCCGGTGTTGATGGATGCCGAGTTCGATTTCGAATTCCGCCAGCCGCAGAACCTGCCCAACCCGATGCTCACCATGCGCGAGCTGCAATGCGGTTATCCGGCACTGCAAGCCGGCCAGCCACCGGTGACCATCGTGCGCAATATCACGCGCAGCGTGATGGCTGGCCAGCGCATCGGCATCCTGGGCGCCAACGGCCAGGGCAAGAGCACGCTGGTCAAGACCATCGCGCATGCACTGGCGCCGTTGGGCGGCGAGTTCAGCGAAGGCAAAGGCCTGGCAGTGGGCTACTTTGCCCAGCAAGAGCTGGATTTGCTGAGCGAAGACGACACGCCGATGCAGCGTTTGGTGCGCCTGGCCCGCGACAGCGGCGCCACCGGCCAAGAGGCGCGTGAGCAGGAGCTGCGCAACTTTCTCGGCCAGTTCCGCTTTGCCGGCGACATGGTGCACCAGAAGGTGGGCACGCTGTCGGGCGGTGAACGCGCCCGGCTGGTGATGGCCACCATCGTCTGGGGCAAGCCCAACCTGCTGCTGCTCGACGAGCCCACCAACCACCTGGACCTGAACTCCCGGGAGGCGCTGTCGGTGGCGCTGAACGAGTTCGAAGGCTCGGTGATGCTGGTCAGCCACGACCGCGCACTGCTGCGCGAAGTGTGCGACGAGTTCTGGCTGGTGACCTCGGGCGGCGTGCTGCCCTTCGATGGTGACCTGGATGACTACCAGAAGTGGCTGCTTGACGTCTCGCGTGCCAACGCGCGCGGCCAAGCTCCGCCACCGGTGCCCGGGCCGGTGCCGGTGCTGGCGGTGGCGCCGGCGCCCAGCCCCAAGGCCGTGGCGCGCGCCAGCGCCACCGATGCCAAGGCGCCCGGCGCATTCAAGCGCGACAACCCGCAAGACAGAAAGCAGTCGGGTCAGCAGCGCAACCTGATCGCCAACCGCACCCGGGGGCTGCGTGCCGAGCTGCTGCAGATCGATGGTCGGCTGGAGACCTTGGCCGCCGAGCGCGTGGCGCTGGAAGCCACGTTGGCCGGCGGCCAGCTCGCTGGCACCGACATCGCCGAGACCGGCCGGCGACTGAACCACCTCAGCGCCGAGGTGGCGATGCTGGAAGAGCGCTGGCTGGAATTGCAGGGCCAGATCGAGGCGATCACCGGCGAGGCGGGCTGAGGCCGGACGCAAGACAGTCCCTGCGGACTGTCTTGCGCCTGCCGAAGCGGCCGAGCTTTGCGAGGCCGTGGGTGCCGAACTCTGCGCGGCCGCAGGTGCGGCACGCGGGGCACGGCCGGATTGCCAGTGGCCTGCACGGGTGCTAAAACGATTTGGTACACGGCGGCGGGTTGCCGTCGCTGCAACCCACGCAGGAGCACGACATGCACAGCAAGCGCAAGGTCCGGGCGAACCCGGTGCTGCAGGGTTTGGTCGCAGCGCTGTGCGCCTGTCTGCTGTTGCTGGCACCGGCGGCGGTGGCAGCGCCCAGCAGCCCGTTCGTGGTGGCGGGCGGCGGTGTCTGGAGTGGTTCGGGCGCCGTGGTGATCCCCGAGGTCCTGCAATCAGACAGCGTCGGGCCAGTGGTCTTCGAGACTGGCGCCGTGGGCACGGCCTACGGCAGATTCCGCAGCGCGTTCGGCTCCAACGGCGAGGCATTTGCGGTCGCCGGCGGCATTGATCGTGAAGTCGCCGGTGGCTCAGCCTGGTCAGATGGGTTTGTGCTCACCGGCGGCAGCGGCGTGCTGGCCTTGAGCGCCCACATCACCGGCAGCGTGGCAGGCCATGCCGAGATGGACTACGCGTTGTTCGTCTCCACGCAGCCGTTTGAATTGCGGGCCTTGATCGACACCATCGACACCTCGGGCGGCCTGTGGTCGGTGCAGCTGCCGAACGCACAGCGTGTGCTGTCCACCGGTGTGGCCAACCGCTGTGGCATGACGGGCGCCACCGGCGGCTGCGGCCATGTGCCGTACACCAACTTTCAGGGCGCGTTCGACCAAGTTCTCAGCGCCAGCGTGCCATTCAGCGATGGCCAGACGGTCTACGTGATCAGTGTGCTCGGCGGTGGGGTCGGCGTTTTCGGCGGCCAGCAGGATTTCTTCCACTCGGCCAGCTTCGGCATCAGCGTGCCGGCCGGCATCACCATGTCGCCGCTGTCTGGCCAGGCCTATGCCACCGCCGTGCCTGAGCCTTCGGTCTGGCTGCTGCTGGGCATCGGCATCGCCGGCATCGCCGTGCGCGGCCGGCGCTGATGCAAGGGCCCACGACACCTGTCTCGGCTGCCGACACGGCGCCGCGCAAAGCCGCCATCACCGACGCCAACCCCAGCGTGGCCGAGATGGTTGCGCGGGTGGCGCGCTTTGCGGCGCTGCAGCCCACCGGCGACTACGTGGATGCGCTGATCCCCGGTTGCGAGCGGCGCACTTGCCGCGTGATCGGCGCGGCCGGCGGCCGGCCCGGCCAGGCACCACTGGCCGCTGAACATTTCCACCTGAACCTGGTGCACTGCGCGCCGGGCAAGAGCGCGCCGCTGCACAGCCATGTCACGCAGGAAGTGTTCATGCCGCTGTCGGGCCGCTGGGAAGTCTTCTGGGGGCCCGCCGGTGGGCGCGCATTGGTGCTGGAGACATGGGACGTGGTCAGCATCCCGCCCGGCCTGTCGCGTGGCTTTCGCAACCTGGGTGATGGCGACGCCTGGCTGCTGGGCATCGCCGGCGGCGCGGACCCGGGGCAGATCGACTGGCCCGACACGGTGCGCCAGATGGCGCTGGCAGCGGGCGTGGCACTGCCGGATTGAGGGCCTGGCTGCGCGACTCCCCGCCGCGACATCCCGCCACGACACCCCGCCGCGACATCCCGCCACGACAGCCCGTCACGACAGCCCGGCCAATCTGGCCGCGTGCGGATACAGCTGGCGCAGCGTGGCCGCGCTGGCCTCGCCCAGCAGCGTGCTGAGCGCGGCCAGCCAATCGGCGCTGGGTGTGGTGGTGTCAGCGGACAGCAGCCAGGCCGCGCGCTGCTGCCACAGCGCCTGCACGGCGGCGTGCCGCTCGGCCAGCGCCGCGTCCACTGCGTCGCCCCAGGCGGCGGGCGGCTCCACCGGCTGCCAATCGCCCCGGCCGCGGCCGTGGTGGGCCACCGCCAGATAGCCCAGCAGTGCCGAGCGCAGCAGCGCGTGCAGCACCGCGTCGTCCCAGGCCAGCAGTGGCTGGCTCAGGCCCCGGATGCGGTTGACGCCACGTGCCGCCCCAGCCGCGCCCAGCGCCCCCAACACGCCGCCGGCCAGCAGTCCGCCGCCCAAGGTG
>JANNMP010000079.1:0-5006 GCA_031398015.1 Burkholderiaceae bacterium | reverse complement strand
CGGCCCAGCCGCAGCAGCGCCCCGCTGCTGGCGGCCATCACGCTGGTGGCGCTGGCGGCTGCCGCGTCATGGCTGTGGGGCACGCTGCCACGTTCGCTGGCGCTGCAGGCCTTGGGCCTGCTGGCCGGTGCGGCGCTGCTGGTGCAAGCCGGTGCCAGCGCAGCACGCAGTGGGCGGGCCGTAGCCACCTTCACCGCGCTGGCCTGGGGCCTGCTTGCGGCCGGCATGCTGGCCAGTGGCGTGGCCTTGGTGCAGGTGTTTGCGCCGGGCTGGACCGATGGCCACTGGATCGCCCACTCCGGCCTGGCTGGCCGCGCGGTGGGCAACCTGCGCCAGCCCAACCATCTGTGCAGCTTGCTGCTGTGGGCGCTGGCCGCCGCCGTGGCGTTGCATGCGCTGCGCCAACTGCCCGGCGCGCTGCTGGCGCTGCTGGTGCCGCTGCTGGTGCTGGCGGTGGAATTGAGCGCCTCGCGCACCGGCGCCGCCGGCCTGCTGCTGCTGGCCGCCTGGGGTGCACTCGACCGCCGCCTGCCGGGCCGTGCCCGCCTGGCGCTGCTGGCCATGCCGCTGCTGTATGCCGCCGCCTGGGGCGCCATGGCCTGGTGGGGTGACGTCAGCCAGCAAGCGCTGGGCGCCGGCGCCCGGCTGGTGGCCGATGGTGGTGCCGATGGCAGCGGCGGCGCCAGCAGCCCCAACGCCCGGCCCAACATCTGGCGCACCACCTGGGCCTTGGTGCTGGCCAACCCGCTGTGGGGCCTGGGCTTTGGTGAGTTCAACCTGGCCTGGTCGATGACAGCCTTTGCCAACCGGCCCACGGCATTCTTCGACCACAGCCACAACCTGCCGCTGCAGTTGATGGTGGAGCTGGGCCTGCCGCTGGCCTTGCTGGTGCTGGCCTTGCTGGCCGCAGCGCTGTGGCGGGCCTGGCGCAACGCGGCCGCAAGCGACGGCCAACAGACCACGGTGGCCCGTGCAGCGCTGGTGCTGGTGCTGCTGTGCGCGGCCCACAGCGCGGTGGAATATCCGCTGTGGTACGCGTACTTTCTGCTGCCCACCGCGCTGGCTTGGGGCCTGGTGCTGGGCTTGCCGCAGCGCGCGCCCGCTGCGCACAGCCGCCACGCCAGCGGCCTGGTGGCTGGTCTGCTGATGGCAGCAGCCGGTGTGCTGGCGGTGCTGGACTACCAGCGCGCTGTCGTCATCTACGCACCCACCGACGGCAGCGGCGCGCTGGCCACCCGCATCGCCCGCGGCCAGTTGAGCCCGCTGTTTGCCCACCATGCCGACTACGCTGCGGCCACCAACGAGGTGCCAGCGCCCAGCCGCGCGCTGGGCCTGCTGCGCGCCACCCATTCGCTGCTGGACACCCGTCTGATGCTGGCCTGGGCGCAGCACCTGGCGGCCACTGGCCGTCTGGATGAAGCGCGCTGGGTGGCACAGCGCCTGCGCGATTTCCGAAACCCCGATGCGGCCGACTTCTTTGCGCCATGTGATGCGGCCGGCAGCGCCACGGCGCCACTGCCGTTTCAGTGCCAGGCACCGCAACGTGTGCATGCCTGGCGCGACTTGGCGCGCCTGCCGCCGCTGGCAGCGGCAGCGCCACCGCCTTCTCAGGGCAGCGCGCCAGCCACCCAGTGACCCGACTTGCCGCCCTGCTTCTCCAGCAGGCGCACATTGCCCATCACCATGCCGCGATCAGCGGCCTTGCACATGTCGTAGACCGTGAGCAGGCCCACTTGCACGGCGGTCAGCGCTTCCATCTCGACCCCTGTCTTGCCCACGGTCTCGGCCTGCACCTGGATGTGCACCGCACTGGCCGCCGCATCGATCTGGAAGTCGACCACCACGCGGGTCAGCGGCAGCGGGTGGCACAGCGGGATCAGCTCGGCACAGCGCTTGGCGGCCTGGATGGCGGCAATGCGCGCAATGCCCAGCACGTCGCCCTTGGCCGCGCTGCCGCTGGCAATCAGTGCCAGCGTGGCCGGCTGCATGTGGATGCTGCCACCGGCGCGCGCCACCCGGTGGGTCTCGGCCTTGGCCGCCACGTCCACCATGTGGGCCTGGCCATGGGCGTCGAAGTGGGTCAGCGCAGCGCTGTGGGGCAACTCGGGTGGCAGGGTCATGGTGGGCGAAACATGCGGGCAATGGGGCGGTGGGATGATAGATGCGCACCCTGGATCCACGGCTTGACACGGCACCGCCCCTCCCTGCAACTGTTTGCCCGTCCGCCACGCCAGCGGCTGACCAGCCTGTGCCTGGCGCTGGCTCTGGCCGCTGCTGCAGCGCCGGCACACCCGCAGGCCCTGCCCGCGCCGGTGCGGCTGCCGGCGCTGGGTGAATCGGCGTCCGATGAGTTCAACCTGAACCAGGAAAAGCGCATCGGCGAACAGGTGATGCGCGAGATCCGCCGCGACGCTGCCTATCTCGACGACCCCCAGCTGCTGGACTACCTGCACACGCTGTGGGCGCCGCTGGTGCGCGCCGCGCGCGGCGCTGGCGACATCGACGCCGACACCGAGCGCTTGTTCCCGTACGAGGCGTTTCTGGTGCGTGACCGTTCGGTCAATGCGTTTGCGCTGCCCGGCGGCTATGTGGGTGTGCACCTGGGGTTGATGGCGATCACCGCCACGCCCGACGAGCTGGTGTCGGTGCTGGCGCATGAGCTGGCGCACATCACCCAGCGCCACATCGCGCGCAGCGTGTCGGCCTCGTCGCGCAGCAGCACGCTGGGGCTGGCCGCAATGCTGCTGGGCCTGCTGGTGGCTGGCCGCGCCGGCAATGCCGACGTGGCGCAAGCGGCCATCATGGGCGGCCAGGCGGCCGTTGCGCAGGCGCAGCTGAACTTCTCACGCGACATGGAGCGTGAGGCCGACCGCAACGGCCTGTTCACCATGGCCGCTGCCGGCTTTGCGCCGGCCGGCATGTCGGCCATGTTTGACAAGCTCGACGGCGCCAGCCGGCTCAATGACAGCGGCAGCTTCCCCTACCTGCGCAGCCACCCGCTGACGGTTGACCGCATCGGCGAGGCGCGCCAGATGGTGCAGGCGGCAGCGCAGGCCGACCGGGCGCCGCCGGCGCCGCTGCTGCATGTGCTGATGCAGGCCCGCGCCCGCGCGCTGATGGACCCGGCGGTGCAATCGCTGCGCAAGCTGCAGGATTTCGACGCCCGCGCCAGCATGGCGCAGCTGCCGCTGGCCGACCGGCTGGGCGGGCTGTATGCATCGGCCGCGGCGTCGATCGGTCTGCGAGAGTTCGACCGTGCCGAGCGCGCGGTGCGCGCTGGCCTGGGCCTGCTGGGCGCATCGCCCCAACACGCCGACATGCCGGCGCGGCGCGCGCTGGCGCGGCTGGGCCTGCAGTTGGCGCTGGCGCGCGGTGACGCCGCGCGCGGCAACTCGGCGCTGGCCGCCGAGCTGCAGGCCAGTGGCGCGCTGGATGACGGCTCGCGCAGCGCCTTGCTGCTGCAGGCTGAATTGGCGCTGGCCGACGCCAGCCAGCCGGTGCTGCGCCGCAGCGTGGAAGCCCTGCACACCTGGGTGGCGGTGCGGCGCGACGATGCATCGGCTTGGGCAGCGCTGGCCCAGACCAGCCGCGCGCTGGGCCAGCCCCTGCGCGCAGTGCGCGCCGAGGCCGAGGCCCAGGCGGCGCTGGGCAACCTGCCCGGCGCCATTGACCGCCTGCGCGCCGGCCAGCAGCTGGCGCGCCAAGGCGGGCCGGGCATGGACTTCATCGAAGCGTCCGTGATCGACGCCCGCCTGCGTGACGTGCTGGCCCAGCGCCGCCAGCTCATCGCCGACGAACGCCGCGCCGGCGAACGGCCGCAGGGCGACGCGCCTGAGTGAGCGCTGCACGCGCGCTGCCCAACAAGCCGCGCCTAACACGCAGCACCTAACACGCAGCGCCAGCGGCCAGCTCAGGCCGGGCTGCTGTTGAAGACCCGCTCCATCGCCACGTCGATCACCATGCCGCACAGGCTGTAGATCAGCGACCCGACCAGCGCCGCGCCGAAACCGCTGACGTTGAAACCGCTCAGCACGCCGGCGGCCGACCAGAACATCAGCGCGTTGATGACGAACAGGAACAACCCCAGCGTGAGCATCGTCACCGGCAGCGTCAGCAGCACCAGCAGCGGGCGCACCAGGGTGTTGAGCAGGCCCAGCACCAGCGACGCGATCAACGCCGCGGCAAAGCTGGAGACCGTGACGCCGGGATACAGATGCGCCACCAGCAGCAGCGCGGCAGCCAGCAACAGCCATCGAACAATCAGTTTCATGGCCCGCAGCATAGCGCCGCAGGCAGGGCCGGTCAGCAGCGCAACGGCCGCGCTGTCGGGCACTGAGCGGCCCACTTGGTGCCCAGGTGATGCCTGGGGGCGACAAAAGCGGCTTCAACAGGCTGGCAAAGGCGGTTTCACCTGGGAAAACCGCTTCTCAGCACCCATGGCTGGCAGTACCATTGCGCCCGCTGAGGGCGACAGAGAGCAACGTGGGTGCAAGCAACCTGCGGCCCATGCCCAACAGCACATCAACCACTCAAATGTGATGGAGAGAATGAACATGGCAACTGCGAAAAAGGCCGCCCCGGCCAAGAAGGCTGTGGCGAAGAAAGCCGCTGTGGTGAAGAAGGCCGCACCGGCAAAGACGGTGGCAGTGAAGGCCGCTGCAACCAAGGCACCGGCGAAGAAGGCCGCCGTCAAGAAGCGCACCCCCAACGCGGCCTTCATGAAGGCCATGATGCCCAGCGCCGCGCTGGCCGCCATCATTGGCGACAAGGCCGTGCCGCGCACCGAGGTGACCAAGAAGGTGTGGGAGTACATCAAGAAGAATGGCCTGCAGGACAAGGCCAAGAAGACGATGATCAATGCCGACGCCAAGCTGAAGGAAATCTTCAAGCAGGCCCAGGTGTCGATGTTCGAGATGACCAAGCTGATCAACGGCCATCTGAAGTGATGCCACGGTCAGCACCACCGGGCCGTTGTGGCCTGGTGGTGGTTGGCCCAAAGCCGGCCT
>JANNMP010000040.1:0-2399 GCA_031398015.1 Burkholderiaceae bacterium | reverse complement strand
CAGGCGGTGATCATCGCCACCGGCAGCGAGCTGCAACTGGCCCTGCATGCGCAGGCCGCGCTGGCCGAGCGCAGGATTGCGGTGCGTGTGGTCAGCATGCCCTGCACCAGCGTCTTCGACCGCCAGAGCGCGGCCTACCAGGCCAGCGTGCTGCCGGCCAAGCTGCCGCGCGTGGCCATCGAAGCCGGTGTCACCGCCGGCTGGTGGAAATACGGCTGCGCGGCGGTGCTGGGCATCGACAGCTATGGCGAGAGCGCGCCGGCACCGGCGCTGTTCAAGCACTTCGGGCTGACGGCCGAGGCGCTGGCCGACGCGGTGCGGCAAGTTCTTGGCAAGTAACCGGATTTCGGCACACTTGCGGGGTCGCAACTGCGGGGCGCGGTTGCAGGCCATCCAACCATCTCCTGGAGATCCATCGCCATGACCATCCAAATCGGCATCAACGGCTTCGGCCGCAACGGGCGCATGGTGTTCCGTGCAGCCGTGCAGAACTTCCCTGACATTGAGGTGGTCGGCATCAATGACCTGCTGGAGCCCGATTACCTGGCCTACATGCTCAGCTACGACAGCGTGCACGGCCGCTTCAAGGGCGATGTCAGCGTCGATGGCAGCACACTGGTGGTCAACGGCAAGCGCATCCGCCTGACAGCGGTGAAAGACCCGGCCGAGTTGAAGTGGGCCGAGATCGGTGCTGACGTGGTGGTCGAGGCCACCGGCCTGTTCCTGACCAAGGACGCCGGTGAAAAGCACCTGGCCGCCGGGGCAAAAAAGGTGATCTTCAGCGCCCCGAGCAAAGACGACACGCCGATGTTCGTGTTCGGCGTCAATGACAAGAGCTACGCCGGCCAGGCCATCATCAGCAACGCCAGCTGCACCACCAATTGCCTGGCGCCGGTGGCCAAGGTGCTGAACGACAAATGGGGCATCAAGCGTGGCCTGATGACCACGGTGCATGCCACCACCGCCACCCAGAAAACCGTGGACGGCCCCAGCAACAAGGACTGGCGCGGTGGCCGCGGCATCCTGGAGAACATCATCCCCAGCAGCACCGGCGCGGCCAAGGCGGTGGGCGTGGTGATCCCGGCGCTGAACAAGAAGCTGACCGGCATGTCGTTCCGCGTGCCCACCAGCGACGTCAGCGTGGTTGACCTGACGGTGGAGCTGAACAGCCCCGCCACCTATGCCGAAATCTGCGCCGAGATGAAAGCCCAGAGCCAGGGCGCGATGAAGGGCGTGCTGGGCTACACCGAAGACAAGGTGGTGTCCACCGACTTCCGCGGTGAGCCGATGACCAGCGTCTTCGACGCCGACGCCGGCATCGCACTGGACAGCACGTTCGTGAAAGTGGTCAGCTGGTACGACAACGAATGGGGCTATTCGAACAAGGTGCTGGAGATGGTGCGCGTGGTGGCCTGAGCGGCCTGACAACCAGCCCCTGACAACCAGCCCCTGACAAACAGCCCCGTTTGCGGGCCTGACATTCCGACACGTCACTTCACAAGGCCGGGCTAGCATGCCGGCCTTGTGCGTTGTGGGTGGCGAAATGCGGAATCGATCAATTGCCTGGCGGGCCATCACATCGGCGCTGGCGCTGACATTGCTGGCCGGCGCGGGCCAAGCGGCCGAACGCGGTGGCCCCCGGCGGGGTGCGGCGGTCAGCGCTCAGGCCATGGTCGATGACGACGGCCAGGCGCGGGTGATCGTCAAATACCGTCAGGGCAGTGCACTGGCCGCCGACGCGGCTGGCACACCACGCCATGCAGCCCGCCTGGGCAAGCAGATGGCGCTGCTGCTGCAAGACGGCCCGGTGCTGGGCCGGCGCACCCAGGGCCTGCGCGCACGCGGCATCGGTGCTGCCGCGCTGGCAACACGCCTGGCCGCCAACCCCGACGTGGAATGGGCCGAGCCGGTGCGGCGCAAGACCATCAGCGCGGTGGTTCCCAACGATCCGCTGTTTGCCGACAACCAGGCCACAACCACGCCGGCGGCCGGCCAGTGGTATTTGCGCGCACCCGATGCCACGCTGGTGTCCGCAGTCAATGCACTGGGCGCCTGGGCGATCACCGAAGGCGCGGCCAGCCTCACCGTGGCGGTGCTGGACACCGGCGTGCGCTATGACCACCCTGACCTGGCGGGCAAGCTGTGGCCGGGCTATGACTTCGTCAGCCGCACCACAACCGCTGCGGACGGCGGCGGGCGTGATGCCGATGCCAATGACCCTGGCGACTGGAGCACCGAGACCGACACCTGCGGCGCCAGCAACAGCAGTTGGCACGGCACGCAGGTGGCCGGGCTGATCGGCGCTGCCACCGACAACGGTATCGGCATGGCCGGTGTGGGCCGCAACGTGATGGTGCTGCCGGTGCGGGTGCTGGGCAGGTGCGGCGGCTTCGACGACG
>JANNMP010000036.1:0-1971 GCA_031398015.1 Burkholderiaceae bacterium | reverse complement strand
AGCGCCAACCGTCAACGCACGGTGGTGGTGCTGTGCGCGACGCTGGGCCAGCGCAGCGTGTTGTCAGGCCACTGCGCCGGCCGTCTCACCAGGCCAGCGTCGGCTGCCGGGGGCTGAGCTTCAGGCCACGCTGCACACCCGGCGCCACCACCGCTGCGTCGATCTGGCGCAGGCGGGTGAAGGCCTGGAACAGGCCGGCCAGCGCCAGTTGCTTGAGCAGCTGCGGCTGGGCGCATTGAAAACGCAGCGTGGCCTGCAGGTCGGCGTGGGCTATGGCCGGTGCTGCCGGCAGCGCCGTGGCCAGTGGCGCCGTGGCCGCTGGCGCCGACGGTGGCTTGGCCGGCGCCAGCAGCGCCGGGGCGATCGTGTCGGACACCAGCTCCACCGCCTGGCGCTGGCACTGGGCAGCCGGGCTGGGCAGCATGAGGCTGGTCTCAGCATGCAAGCGCTGCGCCAGCGCGCGCACCGCCTGGCGCTCGGCCTCGGTGCGCGGGCCACGCTCGAAGCCCAGCAGGTTGTCCAGCGGGCTGTCCAGCGTGACGGTGAGGGAGTTGCCATCCAGCACCACCTGCAGGCTGGCCACGCCGTGCTGGTGGGCGCGTTCGGCTGCGGCTGCGGCTGCGGCCGCCAACACCAACACCAACACCAAGCCAGCCGCGCCGGCGGCGCGCTGCCACCGGGCAGTCATGCGCGTGTCCCACGCACGGCCAAGCGCAGCGGCTTGCCCCGCGCTGTGGTGGCAGGCGGCGCCGCGCATTGCTGGCAACAGCCGTACAGCGTCAGCTCGTGCCGCTCCACCGAGAAGCCGGCCGGCGCCATGTGGGCCATGTCACCGGGGCAGCGGTGCACGTCAAACACCCGCTGGCAGCGGGTGCACTGGAAGTGGTGGTGGTGGGCCTGGCGCGCCGCCTCGTAGCGCGCGCTGTCGCCGGGCAGGCTGACGGCCTGGATCTCACCGGCCTCGACCAGCAGCTTCAGGTTGCGGTAGACCGTGGCCAGGCCCAGGCCGGCCACGTCGGCCTGCGATGCGGCCAGCACCTCCTGCGGTGACAACGGGCGCTGCGCGGCGTCGATGGCGGCGCGGATGGCCTGGCGCTGGCGGGTCGATCGTTCCATGGTGGCGGCTTTGGACAACGGTGCAACAAGTCTGCATGCTACGATATTGAGAGTGCAATTTCATTAAGAACGTGTGACCGTGCCCACCAATGCTGCCCCGGCCGCCGCGCCCAGCCACCTGGATGGGGACGACCATGGGCATGGCCATGGGCCCGGCCACGGCCATGGCCACAGCCACCAGCCTGCACCGCAGCGCTGGCCCGCCAGCCTGCTGATGGCCGGCGTGCCGGCGCGCCTGGGCACTGTGCTGCTGCTGTTGGCCGCGCTGTGGCTGGCGGTGGCCTGGGCCTTGGGTGAGCCCGCATGACAGCACCGGCTCTGAACGCCAGCGCAGCGCCGGCAGCCATCACGCTGCACAACGTCACGCTGTGCCACCGTGACCGGCCGGCGGTGCACCACCTGAGCGGGCAATTTGCGCCCGGCTCGCTCACCGCCGTGGTCGGCCCCAACGGCGCCGGCAAAAGCACGCTGCTGGCCGGGTTGATGGGCCGCATCGCCCCCAGCACCGGCCACATCGGCCGGCCCGGCGCAGCGGCGCAGCAGATGGCCTACCTGCCGCAGCAGGCCGAGATCGACCGCGGCTTCCCGGTCAACGTGCTCGACGTGGTGATGCTGGGCCACTGGCCGCGCCTGGGCGCCTGGCGCGCGGCGCTGGGCGCGCACCGCAGCGAGGCGCGCGAGGCGCTGGCTGCTGTCGGCCTGCTGGGCTTCGAGCGTCGCGCCATCGGCGAGCTGTCGGCGGGGCAGTTCCAGCGGGTGCTGTTTGCCCGGCTGCTGTTGCAGCGCGCGCCGGTGATCCTGCTGGACGAGCCGTTCACTGCCATCGACGAACGCACCACCGCCGACTTGCTGGCC
>JANNMP010000796.1:0-16014 GCA_031398015.1 Burkholderiaceae bacterium | reverse complement strand
ATTTCCGCCCGGCGATCTGCTACGAGCAGCTGACCCATGCATCGTCGCTGAAACCTGAGCTGGTGGCGGGCCTCGACATCCTGATCATCCGCGAGCTGACCGGCGACATCTACTTTGGCAAGCCGCGCGGCGTGCGCGAGTGCCCGGACGGCCCGTTCAAGGGCGAGCGCGAAGGCTTCGACACGATGCGCTACGCCGAAACGGAAATTCGCCGCATCGCGCACGTGGCCTTCCAGGCCGCGCGCAAGCGCGACAAGCGCGTGACCAGCGTGGACAAGGCCAACGTGCTGGAGACCTTCCAGTTCTGGAAGGATGTGGTCACCGACGTGCATGCGTCGTACCCCGACGTGGCGCTCGAGCACATGTATGTGGACAACGCGGCGATGCAACTGGTCAAGGCGCCCAAGGCCTTCGACGTGCTCGTCACCGGCAACATGTTTGGTGACATCCTCAGCGATGAGGCAGCGATGCTCACAGGCTCGATCGGCATGCTGCCCAGCGCGTCATTGGACAAGGCCAACAAGGGCCTGTACGAGCCCAGCCACGGCAGCGCGCCCGACATTGCGGGCAAGGGTGTGGCCAACCCGCTGGCTACAATCTTGTCTGCCGCCATGATGCTGCGCTACACCCTCAACCAACCGCAAGCAGCCGACCGGATCGAAGCCGCTGTCAAGGCTGTGTTGTCGGCCGGCCTGCGCACCGGCGACATCTGGTCCGAGGGCACGCAGCGGGTGGGCACCCGCGCGATGGGTGATGCGGTCGTCGCCGCGATCACCGGCAAAACCATTTCGACCACCACCAAGGGCTAGTCAGCTCCGGAACGTCTCGCCCCACTTGGACCCCGGCGATACGCGCCGGGCCAACAGGCAGGGGGTCCGGAACTCACTTGAAAGGCTTGGACATGGCAATCACAGGATTGGTCGGCTGGCGCGGCATGGTCGGCTCGGTGTTGATCGACCGCATGGTCGCCGAAGCTGACTTCGACCACATCGAGCCGCTGTTCTTCAGCACCAGCAATGCCGGCGGCGCCGCACCCGCCCAGGCCAAGAACGAAACCCGGCTGCACGACGCGTTCGACATCAATGCGCTCAAGCGCTGCGACATCATCATCACCACCCAGGGCGGCGACTACACCAGTGCGGTGTTCCCCAAGCTGCGCGCCGCCGGCTGGGCCGGCCACTGGATCGACGCTGCCAGCACGCTGCGCATGGAGCGCGACGCGGTGATCGTGCTTGACCCGGTGAATCTACCGGTGATCCAGGCCGCGCTGGCCAAGGGCGGGCGCAACTGGATCGGCGGCAATTGCACGGTCAGCTGTATGTTGATGGGCGTGGGCGCGCTGTACAAGGCCGGGCTGGTCGACTGGATGAGCACCCAGACCTACCAGGCGGCCTCGGGCGGTGGCGCCCAGCACATGCGTGAGCTGCTGACGCAGTACGGCAGCCTGCATGCGTCGGTCAAGGCGTTGCTGGACGACCCGCACAGCGCGATCCTGGACATCGACCGCGCCGTGGCCGCCACCCAGCGTGGCCTGAACGCCGCGCAGACCGCCAATTTCGGCGTGCCGCTGGGTGGCTCGTTGATCCCCTGGATCGACAAGGACCTCGGGGTTGGCAAAGGCCGTGGCGAGCCCGGCTGGGGCGTGTCCAAGGAAGAGTGGAAGGGCATGGCCGAGACCAACAAGATCCTCGGCCAAGGCGAGGGTTTCGGCTGCAACCCCGTGCCGGTGGACGTGTTCTGCGTGCGTGTGGTCGCGATGCGCTGCCTCTGCCAGGCGCTGACCTTCAAGCTCAAGCGTGACGTGCCGCTGGCCGACATCGAAGCCATGATCGCCGCCGACAACGCCTGGGTGCAGGTGGTGCCCAACAACCGCGAGGCCACCCTGCAAGGCCTGACACCAGTGGCCGTGACCGGCACCATGGCGATCCCGGTGGGCCGCATCCGCAAGCTGGCGATGGGGCCCGAGTATCTCGGCGCGTTCACCATCGGTGACCAGTTGCTGTGGGGCGCGGCCGAGCCGCTGCGGCGCATGCTGCGCCTGTTGGTGGCGTCTTGACCGCCACGCGCTGGCATGGCCGGGGCCCTGCCAGCGCGTGGCAACATACGGGCTTGGTTGCACACTGGTCGCAGACAAAAGCAGATGCCGCATCCAAAGCCACCCGGCGCATGAGCCTGTTTGTGGAGACGCCTTGAAAAACCGCCCCTACCTCGCCGGCCGCACAACGCTGGCCCTGGCCGCGCTTGCGGTGTTTGGCGCTGCACCGATCGACACCCTGGCGCTGGGCCTGGGCCGGTTGAATGTGCAGTCAGCCCTCGGTGAAGGCATGCGGGCCGAGATCGACATCACCAGCCTGTCGGCCGAAGAAGCCGCCACGCTGCAAGTGCGCCTGGCCCCGCCCGAGGCCTACCGCGCCGCTGGCGTGGACTACAACGCCGTGCTCAGCGCCGCGCAGGCCACGCTGGCACGCCGCGCCGACGGCCGCCCCTACCTGCGGGTGACCAGCGACCGTGCGGTGCAAGAGCCGTTCATCGAGGTCATCGTCGAATTGAACTCCGCGTCGGGCCGGCTGGTGCGTGAATTCACACTGCTGTTTGACCCGCCTGGCAGCCGCGCCGCGCCGCCGGTGCAGGCGGCTGCGCCAGTGGCGCCACTGATGGGCGCTGCGCCCAGCGGCCTGCCGGCACCCGCGCCGGCCATGCCGGCTGCCACGCCGCTGCCACGCACAACACCGCGCCCGGCGCCGGCGCCGATGGCGGCAACCCAGGCACAGCCCCAGGCACCGTCGGCGGTGGCAGCGGCGCCCAGCCCGCGGCCCCGCAGCGCGCCCCGGCCGCCCGCCGCAATGCCCGCACCAGCGGCGCCGGCACCTGCCGCACCGATGGCATCGGCCAGCGGCAAGCGCTACCAGGTGCGCCAGGGTGACACGCTGTACCGCGTGGCCGGCCGCAACCAGGCTGCCGGTGTCTCGCTCGACCAGATGCTGGTGGGCCTGTACCGCGCCAACCCAGAGGCCTTCATCGAGCGCAACGTCAACCGCCTGCGGGCTGGCGCGGTGCTCACCGTGCCCGCTGCCGACGAAGTGAGCGACCTGACCGCCGGTGACGCCAGGCGCCTGTTGACAGCACAAAGCGCCGATTTCAGCGCCTACCGCGCCCGCCTGGCCCAGGCCGCGCCGCAGGCCCAGGCGCCCGATGCGTCGCGTGCGGCGCAAGGCAAGGTGCAATCGTCGGTGGATGATCGCAAGCAATCAGCCGCGCCGTCGCCCGACAAGCTGCGGCTGAGCGACCCGGCAGTCAAGGCATCGGCCGCCGACGCCGGCACCACAGCGGCCAAGGACAACGCCACGCGGGTGGCCGAGCTGACGCGCAATGTCGAAGAGCTGAAGAAACTGCAGCAGGGCACCACCGGCGCGCCGGCACCGGCGGCAGCACCTGTTGCGCCGCCGGCCGCACCCGCACCCGCACCCGCACCAGCGCCCACGCCGCCTGCTGCACCTGCCACCGCTCCGGTGGTGCCATCACCAAGCCCGGCGCCAACGCCCAGCACGGCGCCGGTGGCTGGCACCGGCACCGGCACTGCCCCGGCCATGCCGGCGCCGGTGGATGCCGCCGCTGCACCTGGCGCCAGCCCCATCGACCAACTCGCCGACAGCCCCTGGCTGCTGCCCGGCGCCGGCCTGCTGGCGCTGGCGCTGGCCGGGTTTGCGGCCTGGCGCCTGCGCGGCCGCTTGCGCAAGACGGCCAGCGAGACCTCGTTCCTTGAAAGCCGGATGCAGCCAGATTCATTCTTCGGCGCCAGCGGTGGCCAGCGGGTGGACACGCGCGACGGCGGCAACAGCAACGCCAGCTCGATGGGCTATTCGCTGAGCCAGCTTGACGCCATCGGCGATGTCGACCCGGTGGCCGAGGCCGACGTCTACCTGGCCTACGGACGTGACCTGCAGGCCGAAGAAATCTTGAAGGAAGCGATGCGTGCCACGCCAGACCGGCTGGCGGTGCGCACCAAGCTGCTGGAGGTGTATGCCAAGCGCCGTGACACCAAGGGCTTCGAGCTGCTGGCCATCCAGCTGTATGCACTGACCAAGGGCGTGGGCGCTGATTGGGCCCAGGCCCAGGCGCTGGGCCTGCAGATCGACCCCGACAACCAGCTCTACCAGCCTGGCGGCCACCCCGAGGAAATCATCCTTGACGGCGAGCGGGTGGTCGTTGAACGGCTGGGCGCCACCACCCAGCCGCACTCGATCATGGCGCCGGCCACCAGGCCGATGGTTGATACAGAGCTGCCGCCGCTGGGTGATGTTGACCTGGACCTGAACCTCGACTTGCCCGACGCCGGTGTTGGCGCACGTGCGATGGAGGCCACCCGGCCGATGGCGCCGACGGCGTTCCGCCCCACCGAGCCGGGCCCCGGTGACCTGAGCCTGGACTTCGACGACGAGCCCACCCAGCCGTCGCCGCGGGCACGGCCGGCAGCAGCGCGCCTGGTGGCGCCCGATCTGGACCTGGATTCGTTGACGATGGACCTGGACGGGCCCACGGTGACGCAAGCCACCATCACCGAACCGACCATTGCCCAGCCAGGCAAGGGCGGGCGCGGTGGTGACACCACAGTCGATTTCCGTGATTTCGACAACACCGACCGCGGCCCGCTGACCGAGCCCTTCCCCACCACACCCGACGGCCTTGCCGACGCCGACCCGCTGGCGCGCAAGCTGGAGCTGGCCGAAGAGTTCCGCCAGATCGGTGACATGGAAGGTGCGCGCGATTTGCTCGAAGAAGTGGTGGCCAAGGCCGGTGGCACGCTGCGCGCCAAGGCGCAGTCCATGCTCGACACCTTGGCCTGATGCCGGGCATGCCGATGCCGCAGCTGGCAGGCTGAAGCCATGCAGCGCCTCTGGCGCATCGCGCTGGGGCTGAGCTACCGTGGCAGCGCCTACAACGGCTGGCAGCGCCAGGCCGACGGGCACACGGTGCAAGACAAGCTGGAGCAGGCGCTGAGTGCCTTCGTCGGCCAGCCCGTGGCCACGGTGTGCGCCGGCCGCACCGACGCCGGCGTGCATGCCTTCAACCAGGTGGTGCACCTCGACAGCCCGGTGGACCGCCCTGCGTTTGCTTGGCTGCGCGGCTGCAACCGCCACCTGCCGGCCGACATCGCGCTGCAGTGGTGCCAGGCGGTGCCCGGCGACTTCCACGCCCGCTACCACGCCCACGGCCGGCGCTACCGCTATCTGCTGCTGCAATCACCGCTGCGCCCGGCACTGGAAGCCGGCAGCGTGGGCTGGACCTTCCGCCCACTGGACGGCGATGCGATGCGCCAGGCCGCCGCGCTGCTGATCGGCGAGCATGATTTCAGCGCCTTCCGGTCGTCTGAATGCCAGGCCAAAAGCCCGGTGAAGACGCTGCGGTGTCTCAGCATCGGCCGCCACGGCGCCTACTGGCGCTTTGACTTCGACGGCTCGGCGTTCTTGCACCACATGGTGCGCAACATCATGGGCTGTCTGCTGGCGGTGGGCAGCCACCGCCAAAGCGTGGCCTGGCTGGCCGAGGTGCTGGCCGCGCGCGACCGCAAGCTGGCCGCGCCCACATTCCCGGCCGATGGCCTGTACTTTGCCGGGCCGTACTACGATCCTGCGTTGGGTATCCCCGAACACACCCCAGCCATGGACTGGCTGCCCTGAACCACCATGCCACCGAACTTGCGCACCCGCATCAAGATCTGCGGCCTCACACGTGAGGCTGACGTGGACGCGGCCGTGGCCGCCGGCGCCGATGCCATCGGCTTCGTGTTGTATGCCAACAGCCCACGCGCGGTCAGCGCTGCGCGCGCGGGAGAGCTGGCGCGGCGCCTGCCGCCATTCGTCACACCGGTGTGCCTGCTGGTCAACGCCGACGCAGCCCTGCTTGAGGCCGCGCTGACAGCCGTGCCGCAGGCGCTGCTGCAGTTCCATGGTGACGAGACCGCGGCGGATTGCGAGGCCGTGCACCAGGCCAGCGGCCGGCCCTATCTGCGTGCCGCCCGCATGGCGCCGGGCTTTGCTTTGCTAGACTTTGTGGCTTCGCATCCCCATGCCGCCGGTTTCTTGCTCGACGCCCATGTCGAGGGCTACGGCGGTGGTGGAAAGGTCTTCGATTGGTCGCTCATTCCCGCCCGCGTGCCCCGTCCGGTCGTTTTGTCTGGTGGGTTGCACATTGCCAACGTGATCGATGGCATCACGCGGCTGCGCCCCTGGGGCGTTGACGTCAGTTCCGGCGTCGAGGCCAGCAAGGGCTTGAAAGACGTGGCGCTGATGCGCCAGTTCTGCGACGCGGTGCGTGAGGCTGATGCCCGCATCGCCGATGCCGACATTTGAGCAACCGATCACCCGGCAGCAACGCCGGGGTTGAAGGACCACCATGCAGGATTACCAGCAACCCGATGCCCTGGGGCATTTCGGCCCCGTCAACGGCATCACCTATGGCGGCAGCTTTGTCGCCGAAACCCTGGTGCATGCGCTCGATGAGCTGAAGGCGGCATACACGCACTACAGCCAGGACGCTGCATTCATGGCCGAATACCGCCATGAGCTGGCGCACTTTGTCGGCCGGCCCAGCCCCATCTACCACGCGGCGCGCCTGAGCCGTGAAGTGGGCGGCGCACAAATCCACCTGAAGCGCGAAGACTTGAACCACACCGGCGCGCACAAGGTCAACAACACCATCGGCCAGGCGCTGCTGGCCAAGCGCATGGGCAAGCCGAGGGTGATTGCCGAGACCGGCGCCGGCCAGCACGGCGTGGCCACCGCCACCATCTGCGCCCGCTACGGCATGGAGTGCGTGGTCTACATGGGCAGTGAGGATGTGAAGCGGCAGAGCCCCAATGTCTACCGCATGCACTTGCTGGGCGCCCGTGTGGTGCCGGTGGAGTCGGGCAGCAAGACGCTGAAAGACGCGCTGAACGAGGCCCTGCGCGACTGGGTGACGAATGTGGAGAACACCTTCTACATCATCGGCACCGTGGCCGGCCCGCACCCCTACCCGACCATGGTGCGCGACTTCCAGCGTGTGGTGGGCGATGAATGCCTGCAGCAGATGCCGGCGCAGATCGCGCAGCTGGGCGGCCCCGCCGGCGCCCAGCCCGACGCGGTGATCGCCTGCGTGGGTGGTGGCAGCAATGCAATGGGCATCTTCTACCCCTACATCGGGCACGCGGGCGTGCGCCTGATCGGCGTTGAAGCGGCTGGCCTGGGCTTGCAATCCGGCAAACATGCAGCCAGCCTGTCGGCCGGCAGCCCGGGTGTGCTGCATGGCAACCGCACCTACTTGCTGCAGGACGACAACGGCCAGATCACCGAAACACACTCCATCTCGGCCGGGCTGGACTACCCCGGCGTGGGCCCCGAGCACGCCTACTTGAAGGACATCGGCCGTGCCGAGTATGTGGGCATCACCGACGAGCAAGCGCTGGCCGCCTTCCACCGCCTGTGCCGCACCGAGGGCATCATCCCGGCGCTGGAATCCAGCCATGCCGTGGCCTATGCGATGCAGCTGGCTGCCACGATGCGGCCCGACCAGCACCTGCTGGTGAACCTGAGCGGGCGTGGCGACAAGGACATCGGCACCGTGGCTGACCTGTCGGGGGCTGAGTTCTATTGCCGGCCGTCATGCAAGGGGCAATCGGTCAAGGGTGGCGCACAAACCCTGCAGGTGCTGCGATGAGCCGCATCGCCGCCACCCTTGCCGCGCTGCAAGCCCGGGGCCGCAAGGCGCTGATCCCCTACATCGCCGCCGGTGACCCGTTTGCCGATGCCACGCCCGAGATCATGCAGGCGCTGGCCGAGGGCGGCGCCGACATCATCGAGCTGGGTGTGCCGTTCTCTGACCCGATGGCCGACGGCCCGGTGATCCAGCAGGCCAGTGAGCGCGCGCTGGCGCGAGGCATCGGCCTGGCCCAGGTGCTGGCCAATGTGCGCGACTTCCGCCGCGCCAACAACAGCACGCCGGTGGTGCTGATGGGTTATGCCAACCCGGTGGAGCGTTATGACCAACGGCACGGTGCCGGCCGCTTCATCCGCGACGCCGCCGAGGCCGGCGTCGATGGCCTGCTGGTGGTGGACTATCCACCCGAGGAGTGCGCGCAGTTCGCTGCCGACCTGGCCGCAGCCGGGCTGGATTTGATCTTTCTGCTGGCGCCCACGTCCACCGAACAGCGCATCCAGGATGTCGGCCGCATTGCCACCGGCTACGTCTACTACGTGTCGCTCAAAGGCGTGACCGGCGCCGGCCATCTGGACACCGCCGCTGTGGCTGAGGCCGTGCCACGCATCCGTGCCCATGTCAAGGTGCCGGTTGGGGTAGGCTTCGGCATCCGTGATGCGGTGACCGCGCGTGCGGTGGCGCAGGTGGCTGACGCGGTGGTGATCGGCTCGCGCCTGGTGCAGTTGTTGAATGACGCGCCGCGCGACCAGGTGGCGGCAGTGGGCCGGGCCTTCATGGCCGAAATCCGCACCGCCATTGACATGCCTTGACCTTGCTGGAGAGCACCCGATGAGCTGGCTTGAGAAACTGCTGCCGCCCAAGATCCAACAGACCGACCCGACCGAACGGCGGTCGGTGCCCGAAGGCCTGTGGGTGAAGTGTCCGGCCTGCGAGACCGTGCTCTACAACACCGACCTGGCGCAGAACGTCAATGTCTGCCCCAAGTGTGGCCACCACCACCGCATCGGCGCACGTGACCGGCTCAATGCGTTTCTGGATGCCGAAGGCCGCTGGGAGATCGGCCAGGAAGTGGTGCCGGTCGACCCGCTGAAGTTCAAGGACAGCCGCAAATACCCCGAGCGGTTGAAAGACGCGCTGGAAACCACCGGCGAGACCGATGCGCTGGTGGTGTTCGGCGGCGCGGTGATGAGCGTGCCGCTGGTGGTGGCGTGTTTCGAATTCGACTTCATGGGCGGCTCGATGGGCTCGGTGGTGGGCGAGCGCTTTGTGCGCGGCGTGCATGCCGCCATCGAGCAAAAGCTGCCGTTCGTGTGCTTCACCGCCACCGGTGGCGCGCGCATGCAGGAGGGGCTGTTCAGCCTGTTCCAGATGGCCAAGACCAATGCCGCGCTGGGCCGGCTGGCCAAGGCCAAGCTGCCCTACATCAGCGTGCTGTGTGACCCGACCATGGGCGGCGTCTCAGCCAGCTTTGCCTTTGTGGGCGATGTGGTGATTGCCGAGCCCAAGGCCCTGGTGGGCTTTGCCGGCCCGCGGGTGATCGAGAACACGGTGCGCGAGAAGCTGCCAGAGGGCTTCCAGCGCGCCGAGTTCCTGATCACCAAGGGTGCCATCGACCAGATCGTCGACAGGCGGCAGTTGCGGCCCACCATCGCCAGCATGTTGGCGATGTTGCAGCGCCAGAGCGCCGACGCCGTGGCGTGATGCCGCAGCCCAGCACGTTGGGCGACTGGCTCGCCCACTGCGAGCGGCTGCACCCCAAGACCATCGACATGACGCTCGACCGCGTGCGCGCGGTCAGCCAGCGCCTGGGCCTGACGTTCAAACCACCGGTGGTGGCGGTGGCCGGCACCAACGGCAAGGGCTCGTCTTGCGCCATGCTCGAAGCCATCGCCCTGGCAGCAGGCTACCGCGTGGGCCTGTACAGCAAGCCACACCTGGTGCACTTTGAAGAACGCTGCCGCATCGGCGGCGAGATGGTCAGCGCCGAGGCGCTGCTGCCGCACTTTGCGGCGGTGGAAGCGGCGCGCCAGGGCACCACGCTGACCTGGTTCGAATTCACCACGCTGGTGGTCATGCGCGCGCTGTCGCAGGCGCCACTGGATCTGGTGATTCTGGAGGTGGGCATGGGCGGCCGGCTCGATGCGGTGAACGCGGTCGACGCCGACGTGGCGCTGATCACCAGCATTGCACTGGACCACACCGAATACCTGGGCGACACCCGCGAGGCCATCGGCCGCGAGAAGGCCGGCATCATGCGTGCAGCCAAGCCGGTGGTGGTGAGCGACCCGCAGCCGCCGGCCAGCCTGCAGCAGTGCGCCAGTGTGCTGGGCGCCGACCTGTGGCAGCTGGGCGTCGATTTCAACGTGCAGGGAGACAAGCAGCAGTGGGGCTGGCGCGGCCGCAGCCAGCGCCTCAACGGCCTGGCCTACCCGGCGCTGCGTGGCGCCAACCAGTTGCTCAATGCCGGCGGCGTGCTGGCGGTGTTCGAGGCGCTGCGCGAGCGGCTGCCAATCAACGCCCAGGCAGTGCGCAACGGCTTGGCGATGGTGGAGCTGCCCGGGCGCTTCCAGATCGTGCCTGGCCAGCCCACCCTGGTGCTGGACGTGGCGCACAACCCGCAGGCGGTGGCAGCGCTGGCGCTCAACCTCGACCAGATGGGCTACTACCCCGCCACCCATGCGGTCTTCGGCGCCATGGCCGACAAGGACCTGACCACGCTGTTGCCGCACATGGCGCCGCTGGTGGACCACTGGTTTCTGAGCGACCTGCCCACGCCGCGTGCGGCCAAGGCGGCCGATTTGGCGCCGCTGGTGCGCAGCGCCGTGGGTGCACGCCAAGCCGGCATCAGCACCCACGCCACACCCGCTGCGGCGCTGCAGGCAGCGGCGGCTGCCGCAGACCCGGCTGATAGAATCGTGGTCTTCGGATCGTTCTTCACCGTGGGCGGCGTGCTGAAAGACGGCTTGCCCCGGCTGGCGGCCAAGCACCTGGGTTGATCCGGGGGCAGGGTGGGGCGGCCAAGCATGCCGGGCCTCCCGAGCCACCCGATTGGCCCAAGCGGCAAACCGCCAGCGGCTGCCAAACCCCTTCACCACCACCGGCTGCGGCCATGCCAGCATGGGTCTGCTGTCCTACTTCCAACCCCGCACCGACACCGCAGCCGACGCACCGGCTGCCGAGCCCGACGCCGTGGCGGCCGCCCGCAGCCGTGCCCGGCGCCGCCTGATCGGCGCTGCCGTGCTGCTGGGCGTTGGCGTGGTCGGCTTCCCGCTGCTGTTTGAAACCCAGCCCCGTCCGGTGCCGGTGAACATCCCGATTGAAATTCCGCGCAAGGAAACGGCAGCCCCGCTGGCCCCGCCGGGTGCCAGCCCCGCCGTGCCTGCAGCGTCGGCAGCGGCGGTGCTGCCCGATGCGGACGCACCGGCGGCCGCAGCGTCGGTGCCGGCAGAAATCGTCGAGCGTGCCGACACACAGGCACGCGCCATGCCGCCGGCGGCTGCGTCCAAGCCAGCGCGGCCAAGCATGACGCCGGCACCGGCGCCCCTGCCAGCGCCGACTGCGCCGACAGCGCCAGCAGCGCCAGCGGCGCCGGCTGCCGATGGCGCACGCGCCCAGGCCCTGCTCAACGGCCAGGCCGCCAGCGCCACGGTTGGGCGGGTGGTGGTGCAGGTGGGCGCCTACAGCGACCCAGCCAAGTTGAGGGACGCGCGCCAGAAGGTGGAGAAGCTGGGCTTGAAGACCTACACGCAAGAGGTGCAGGTTGATGGCGAAAAGCGCACCCGCGTGCGCGTCGGCCCGTTTGCAAGCAAGGCCGAAGCCGACACCGCCGCCGCGCGCATCAAGGCCAGCGGCCTGCCGGTGGCCATCCTCACGCTGTGAGCCATGCCACCGTGCCCGTGCTGGGCTGGGTCGACTGGACATTGCTGGCGCTGCTGCTGCTGTCGGTGCTGGTGGGCCTGTGGCGCGGCCTGGTGTTCGAGCTGATGTCGCTGGTCGGCTGGCTGGTGGCCTATGTGGCGGCGCAGCTGTTTTCAGGTGATGTGGCGGCGCGGCTGCCCGTCGGCACGCCCGGCTCGGCGTTGAACCTGGGCGCCGGCTTTGCGCTGGCCTTCATCGGCATGTTGCTTGTGTGGACGGTGCTGGCCCGTCTGCTGCGGTTGATCGTGCATGCCACACCGCTGACGCTGGTTGACCGCACGCTGGGCGCGGCCTTCGGCCTGGCGCGCGGCGGGGTGTTGCTGCTGGTGTTGGCCACGTTGGTGGCATTCACCCCGGCAGCGCGCTCACAACCCTGGCAGGATAGCCAGGGCGCCGTCTGGCTGCGCTTGGCGCTGCAGGGCATCAAGCCGGTGCTGCCCGCCGAGGTGGCGCGCCACCTGCCTGCCTGATCCACTCTGCCCGACACCCGCAGCGCGCGGCCAGCCACTCTCTTCAAGCCCCAGGACCCACCCACCATGTGCGGCATCGTTGGCGTGATCTCCAAAGCGCCGGTCAACCAGCTGATCTACGACGCGCTGCTGCTGTTGCAGCACCGCGGGCAGGATGCTGCCGGCATCGTCACCATGCAGGGCAGGCAGTGCTTCATGCACAAGGCGCGCGGCATGGTCAAGGATGTGTTCCGCACCCGCAACATGCGCGCGCTGCCGGGGGCGGTGGGCCTGGGCCAGGTGCGCTACCCGACGGCCGGCAATGCCTTCAATGAAGAAGAGGCGCAGCCGTTCTACGTCAACGCACCTTACGGCATCGTGCTGGTGCACAACGGCAACCTCACCAACGCCCACGCGCTCAAGCAAGAGCTGTTCGACATCGACCGCCGCCACATCAACACCGGCAGCGACACCGAGGTGCTGATCAACGTGCTGGCGCACGAGATGGAGCGCTCAGGGCGAGATGTGCCGCTGACGCCCGAGCTGGTGTTCCGCGCCGTGCGGGCGGTGCACAGGCGCATCCGCGGCTCGTACGCGGTGGTCGCGCTGATTGCGGGTTATGGCCTGCTGGCGTTTCGCGATCCGTTCGGCATCCGGCCGCTGGTCTATGGCGTGCGCGATTTGAGCGCCGCCGAGGGCGGCGGCCAGGAAGTGATGCTGGCCAGCGAGACCGTGGCGCTTGAAGGCACGGGCCACACCACCGTGCGCGACGTGGCCCCCGGCGAGGCCTTGTTCATCGACCTGCAGGGCCGCTTGCATGCCCAGCAATGCGCCGACAAGCCCACGCTGCACCCCTGCATGTTCGAGTATGTGTACCTGGCGCGGCCTGATTCGGTGATCGACGGCATCTCGGTCTACCAGGCGCGGCTGAACCTGGGTGAATCTTTGGCGCAGCGGGTCATCAACACCATGCCGCCGAGTGACATCGACGTGGTGATCCCCATCCCCGAGAGCAGCCGGCCGAGCGCCATGCAACTGGCGCAGAAGATCGGCAAGCCCTACCGCGAAGGCTTCGTCAAGAACCGCTACGTGGGCCGCACCTTCATCATGCCGGGCCAGCAGGCGCGCAAGAAAAGCGTGCGCCAGAAGCTCAACGCCATCACGCAGGAGTTCAAGGGCCGCAACGTGCTGCTGCTGGTCGATGACAGCATCGTGCGTGGCACCACCAGCCAGGAGATTGTGCAGATGGCGCGTGAGGCCGGTGCGCGGCGGGTGTACCTGGCATCGGCCGCGCCACCGGTGCGTTATCCCAATGTCTACGGCATCGACATGCCCACGCGTGAAGAGCTGATCGCCCACAACCGCACCCAGGAAGACATCCGCCTGTTCATCGGCGCTGACGCGCTGATCTACCAGGACGTGGACGCGATGAAGCGGGTGGTGGGCGCGCTGAACCCGGCCATTGCCGGCTTCGAGGCCAGCTGCTTTGACGGCCAGTACATCACCGGCGACGTCAGCCTGGCCGACTTTGCCGCCATGCAGGCCCAGCGCACCGAGGCACAGCAAGACGATGACGACACCAGCGACCGCAGCCGCTTGACGCTGCAGAGCCGGGCCGAGACACCATGAGCCCGCCGGGCCGCCCCGAGGGCGAATTGCGCAGTGCGCAGCACGAAGCGACGCCAGTGCCCACGCCTGACCCCGAAGCAGCGCGCATCGCCCGCGCCACGCTGCCCGCCGGCCTGCGGCCCGAGACGCTGGCGGTGCGCACCGCGCTGGCACCCAGCCAGCATGGCGAGAACAGCGAAGGCCTGTTCCTCACCAGCGCCTTCATCCAGCCCGATGCCGAGACATCGGCACAGCGCTTTGCGCAGATGCAGGACTTCACCTACGCGCGCACCAGCAACCCCACGGTGCGCAGCTTCGAGGCCCGGCTGGCGGCGTTGGAAGGCGCTGAAGGCGCGGTGGCCACATCCACCGGCATGAGCGCCATCCTGCTGCTGATCATGGGCCTGTTGAAGGCCGGCGACCATGCAGTGTGTTCACGCTCGGTCTTCGGCTCCACGATGAGCCTGTTCGCCAAGGAGTTCGGCAAGTTCGGTGTCCAGACCACGTTCGTGTCGCAGACCGACCTGGCCGAGTGGCGCGCCGCGTTGCGGCCCAACACCAGGCTGCTGTTTGCCGAAACGCCCACCAACCCGCTGACCGACGTCTGCGACATCGCCGCGCTGGCCGCCATGGCGCATGGCGCAGGCGCATTGCTGACGGTGGACAACACCTTTTGCTCACCGGCGCTGCAGCGGCCGCTGGCCCTGGGCGCCGACGTGGTGATGCATGCCGGCACCAAGTACCTGGACGGCCAGGGCCGGGTGATGGCCGGCGCGCTGTGCGCGTCCGATCAACTGGTGCGCGAGGTGTTTGCACCGGTGGTGCGCACCGCCGGCATGACGCTGGCGCCGTTCAACGCCTGGGTGGTGCTGAAGGGCCTGGAAACACTGTCGCTGCGCATGAAGGCACAGAGCCAGGCCACGCTGGCAGTGGCGCGCTGGCTGGAGCGGCACCCGGCGGTGGCGCGGGTGTACTTCCCCGCACTCGAATCGCACCCGCAGCATGCGCTGGCCATGGCCCAGCAATCGGGCCTGGGCGGTGCGGTGGTGTCGTTCGATGTGCGGGCCGATTCGCCCGAGGCAGCGCGCGCGGCCGCCTTCAAAGTCATTGACAGCACCCGGGTGCTGAGCATCGCCACCAACCTGGGCGACACCAAGTCGATCATCACCCACCCGGCCACCACCTCGCATGGCCGCTTGAGCGAGGCCCAGCGCCTGGCCTCGGGCATCGGCCAGGGGCTTGTGCGCCTGGCGGTCGGCCTGGACCATGTGGACGACATCACCGACGACCTGCAGCGTGGCTTGGGCCCGGTCTGAATGCGACCGATGACCGCCACCGTCCGCACCCGCATCGCGCCGTCACCCACCGGTTTTCTGCACCTGGGCACGGCGCGCACGGCCTTGTATTCGTGGGCCTATGCACGCCACCACGGCGGGCAGTTCGTGCTGCGCATCGAAGACACCGACGTGGCCCGCAGCACGCAGGATTCGGTCGACCAGATCCTGGCGTCGCTGCACTGGCTGGGCTTGGCACATGACGAAGGGCCGGTCTACCAGATGCAACGCCTGGCGCGCTACCAGGCCGTGATTGACCAGATGCTGGCGGCCGGCAGCGCTTACCGCTGCTGGTGCACGCCGGCCGAGCTGGACGCCATGCGCGAGGCGCAGAAAGCGCGTGGCGAGAAAACCGGCTACGACGGCCGCTGGCGGCCGGCGCCGGGCAAGACCTTGCCGCCAGTGCCACCCGGCGTGCAGCCGGTGGTGCGTTTCGCCAATCCGCCCGATGGCGTGGTGACCTGGTCCGATCTGGTCAAGGGCCCGATCACGATCAGCAATGCCGAGATCGATGACCTGATCATCCAGCGGCCACCGGCAGCAAGCGCGCCCGCAGGCACGCCGGGCGTGCCGACCTACAACTTTGCTGTGGTGGTCGATGACTGGGACATGGCGATCACTCATGTGTTCCGCGGTGACGAGCACATCAACAACACGCCCTGGCAGATCAACATCTTCTTCGCGCTGGGCGCGCCGCTGCCGCAGTTCGGCCATTGCCCGGTGATCCTCGGCGACGACGGCCAGAAGCTGAGCAAGCGCCGTGGCGCGGTCAGCGTCACCGCCTACCAGGACAACGGCTATTTGCCCGAGGCCATGCTGAACTACCTGGCCCGACTGGGCTGGAGCCATGGCGACGACGAGCTGTTCGGCATCGACCAGCTGGTGGCCTGGTTCGACGGCAGCCACCTGAGCAAGAGCCCGGCGCAATGGGACGCCGCCAAGCTGGCCTGGGTCAACGCCCATTGGCTGAAGCAGGCCGACGATGCGCGCTTGGCAGGGCTGGTGGCCGG